>JAOAGA010000100.1 GCA_026415985.1 Pseudomonadota bacterium
GCCTCTTAAAGGTGAAGAAATTCGGGAGGTTGAGTATCTTGTAAATAAATGGATCAGGGAGAACAGAAAGGTTATAATTCAAAATCTTGCCTATGAAACTGCCATAAAGACCGGGGCAATGGCAATATTTGGTGAAAAATATGGAGATATAGTCAGGGTTGTTGAGGTAGAAGGGGTTAGTAAAGAGTTTTGTGGTGGGACTCATCAGACCGAGACCGGCAGAATAGGGTTATTTAAGATTTTGTCAGAAGAAAGTGTCGCTTCCGGAGTCAGAAGAATTGAAGGAGTGGCAGGAGAATCAGCCTTTTTGTGGGTTCAGGATGTTTATGGCAAATTAAATAATATTTCAGTTATGCTGAAGACACCGATAAAAGATTTGGAAGAAAAAATCCAGAAAATGGTCAAGAGAGAGAAAGACTTAGAGAAAGATCTTGAAATATATAAAAATAAACTTGCATCCATACAGGCAAAGGAATCCCTCGAGGTAAAGACCAATAAAGAAGGAGTTAAGATAATTGCAAGCGAGATGGCAGTTTCTGATGTTAACCAGATGAGAAACATTCTTGACACAATAAAGGATAAAGAAAAAGGAGCCATAATCTTTTTAACCGCCAATATTGAAGGAAAGACATCTAATCTTTTGTATGTTCCTGATAGTTTGACAGATAAATATGACGCATCGGCTTTGCTTAAAGATATTCTTTTGCCTTTTGGTGGAAGAGGAGGTGGCAAAAGGGCTCTTGCTCAGGGGGCAGTTCCGGATGCTAAAAACATTCCAGCCATAATAAAAAAATTTTATGAAGTTTTTGGAATATGAAAGAGGCTCTCTTACTATTTAAAAGGGGAGACTATGTTGAGTCCTTCCACAGAATTCATCTCGTTGTCGTCGATAGCAGGGGGGAAGTGGTTTTTAAAAAGGGGAAGGAAGATTTGCTTACCTGTATGAGGTCTTCAGCAAAGCCCTTTCAGGCAATACCTCTGGTCCTTGAGAATCTTGACCAAGTTTATAATCTGACAGCTAACGAGCTTGCCATTTTTTCAGGATCCATAAACGGTGAAGATTTTCAGGTTGAAACGGTCAGAAGAATTTTAAGCAAGGCAGGGCTTGACGAAAGCTACTTAAAATGCGGACCCGCCTATCCATCTTACAAAAAATATGCGGAAAAGCTCAAATCTGAAGGTGTGAAACCTGCTCCTATATATCATAATTGTGCAGGCAAGCATGCAGGAATGCTTATATATTGCAAAGCAAAAGGCCTTGATATTCATAGTTATTATAAACAAGACCATCCATTGCAGAAAGAGATATTAAAAATTGTTTCCGAATACTCTGAAGTTGAAGATAAGGATATAAAGGTGGTTACCGATGGATGTGGCTTACCGGTATATTTTATGCCTCTAAAAAATATAGCCATTGCCTATAAAAACTTGGCTCTCAGGTTTAATATGCAGGAAAGCAGAGTTAAAAAGCTCATCGGGGCTGTTATAAAACATCCGGAAATGATAGGGGGGACCGACAGACTTTGCACCGATCTTATCAGAGCAACGGAAGGCAGGGTATTTGTAAAGGTTGGTGCAGAGGCACTATATGCGGGTTTTAATGTAAAAACGAAGGAAGCTTTTGTGTTTAAAGTTGAAGATGGGGGGCAGAGGGCCCTAAATATCTTTCTTTTGATGCTTTTAAAAAGGCTCGACTGGCTATATACCAATGAGACTGAAAAGCTCAATAAATATTTAAACTTATCTGTAAAAAACTCAAGAAATGATGTGGTCGGTAAAATTGAAGCAGTAATTTAGGAGGTTTCTATGTTTCAACAGAGATCAAGCAAAAATATCAATGAAGAGAAGAAGACAAATCTGGAAGTCTTGACGTTTTTGGGTATTGGAACAGAGTTTAAAGGCAAGGTTTTATTTCAGGGGACATTGAGAATAGATGGCAAGGTTGAGGGAGAGATTGACGGTGATGATACACTCTTGGTTGGAGAAAGCGGTGTTGTTAACGGAACTGTTAAAGCGGGAAATATACAGATATCCGGCAAGGTTAAGGGAGATATAAGGGCAGGAGAGAGGCTTACCTTAAAAAAGGGTTGTGATGTAAGGGGAACAATCTTTTCCAGGACAATAGTAATAGAGGAGGGTGCGGTGTTTAACGGAACCTGCAGGATGGATGGGGTTGTTGAGATAAGGGAGGAACAACATCAGACGGAAGAGCAGGAAAAAGGGGTTATCAGGCTGTAGATTTGTAACTGGTTATCGTGAAAGGAAATGAGATTATGAACAAACTTGAGTATAGTCCATCAAAAATAAAAGGTATGTTTGATGATATCGTTGATAACTATGATTTTTTAAATCATACACTATCTTTTTTTCAGGATTATTACTGGCGCTATAAGATGACCAATGAGCTTAATCCGGTAAAAGACAAACTGATTATGGATCTTGCGGTAGGCACCGGTGACAGCTCTGTTGGGATTGTCAGAAGAGGTGGTAATGTTATTGGTGTTGATTTAAGTTATAAAATGTTAAGAAAGACAAAAAAAAAATTCCTGAATAAACAATTCAAGGCCATACAGGCATCTGTCTATGAGTTACCCTTTAAAGACCAAACCTTCGACGGGCTTTGTTGTGCCTTCGGTATCAGGAATATGCACGAAAGAAATAGGGCGTTGAAAGAGATTCACAGGATTTTAAAAAAAAATAGTTTTGCAGTTTTTTTGGAGTTTTCGATGCCAAAGGGTATAATAAAACCAATATATACCTTTTATCTAAAGGCTATAATGACTAATATTGCAAGCCTTTTTTCAAAAAGATCCGCCTATACATATCTTAGAAAATCCATCGAGGGCTTTCCCTCTCCTGAAAGGTTTTTAGATGAGATCTTATCTGCGGGGTTTAATTGTGGTGAGTTCTACCCGTTAAGTTTGGGGACAGTCTATATCCATAAGGCATATAAGATTTAGTAATGGTTATTAGTGAATGGTTACGTTAAAATCTCTATTTTCCCAAAATGGTAAGAACTGAAGTAATTAATCTTTTACTCAAATCATCAATGTTTGATGTGGCACCTTTGTTTAAATAATAGGCAGGTGCGGTGTGTTCTATGAGTTTTTTAAGCTCATCATCGGCTTGTTTGGCAGAAAAGAATAGAAACGGAACTGGAGAAACTTTAAAGGCCTTTTCTATGGCCCTTACTGCATTCCCTGCCCCTATACCTGAAAGGTGGGGCATTCTGATATCTAATATGATCAGGTCAGCTTTTTTCTTATCGAGAAGTAGTTTGGTGAAGTGATAAATT
>JAOAGA010000101.1 GCA_026415985.1 Pseudomonadota bacterium
CAACATGCCCTATCGTCCCTATGTTAACATGGGGCTTCTTCCTCTCAAACTTAGCCTTTGCCATATTAAGCCTCCTAAAATATATTTTTAAATTAATAATGCAAAAAAAAGCCCACGACCGGGATTGAACCGGTGACCTCGTCCTTACCAAGGACGTGCTCTGCCGACTGAGCTACGTGGGCAGAACACAGAAAAAAGCGGGAAACGGGATTTGAACCCGCGACCTCCAGCTTGGAAGGCTGAAGCTCTACCCCTGAGCTATTCCCGCAAAAAAATGGAGAGGGGAGGATTCGAACCTCCGAAGGCGTCCGCCGACAGATTTACAGTCTGTTCCCTTTGGCCACTCGGGAACCTCTCCTTATTATAAGCTGGCGATGGGATTTGAACCCGCAACCTGCTGATTACAAGTCAGCTGCTCTGCCGTTGAGCTACGCCAGCATTTTACAAAAAAAGACACCCCACTTATAAAGTTAGAATATATAATATATTTGAGATATAAATATTTGTCAATACTTTTTATTTACTAAATTATATTTTTTTACAATATTTCCCATGGTTTTGGCAAGAAAAATTTTTCATAAAGATAAATGGCATATCTATCGGTCATACCTGAAAGAAAACTTGCTATCTCATCATCTATTGATTTTATCCTTTTATATTCGGATACTTGTAAAAACAAATCTTGATTCTCCCTGAAGAAATTAAAAAGCTGTTCAAGCATCTTTTCAGCCTTGTAAAACTCTTTGTGAACAATGTCTGCTTCATAAACATTTTTGTACATAAAATCCCTTAATGAAATTACAATCTCAAATATTTCCGAACTAAATCTAATCTCATAATCATTATTTTTTGCATACTCAATAATATTTCTTACCATTGAGTTTATGCGGGTGCTGTGCTTTCTGCCGAGAAATTTAATAATATCCTTAGGTATAGATGACTCTTTAATTACCCTTGCCCTTAACGCATCATCCATATCATGACTTAAATAGGCAATTAAATCGGCAATCCTCACAACCTGACCTTCTTTAGTAACAGGCAGGTTATCTTTATCTGTTATGGGACCTTTTCCCTTGGAGTGTTTGAGAATACCATCTCTGACCTCAATGGTCAGGTTCAAGCCTTTGCCATCTTTTTCGATTTCATCTACTACCTTCAAACTTTGTTCATTATGTCTGAAACCATTTTTAAGTAATCTGTTCAAAACAGTTTCTCCTGCATGACCAAAGGGGGTATGGCCCAAATCGTGTCCTAAGGCAATCGCTTCTGTCAGATCCTCGTTAAGCGCCAAGGCACGGGAGATTACTCTTGCTATCTGTGACACTTCAAGTGTATGGGTTAATCTTGTTCTGTAATGATCTCCTTTGGGTGCCAAAAAAACCTGGGTTTTATATCTCAATCTTCTAAAAGCCTTGGAATGAATTATTCTGTCTCTATCTCTCTGAAAATCCGTTCTTATATCACATTGTTCCTCTTTTTTTAATCTTCCCTTTGAGTTAGAAGATAATGTGGCATAAGGAGATAAAATATTTCTCTCTCTCTCTTCAATCTCTTCTCTAATTGTCTTTAACATTAATAATTTTTCCTCTTTTCTCCCTATTATATTTCTTTAGATATAAAAAATCTTCATATTTAAAATTAAAGGATTCCATAGGTAAAATGGAGTTATTTTGATAAAGGGGCTCATTTAAATCATATTTACTAAATTTCATATCTTCTTGAAAAAAGACAGAACCCGGCACAGGAGAGTATTCAGAAAGATAGGGGCTTCCACCCACATCATACACATAATTTATGGCTTCTTGAACTTCTTTCCAGTTTTGTCCCCTGATACCACATAGAATATAAACACCAATATCTTCCTGTCTATAACCGCTATTATGTAAATATTTTATTGATTTTTCGAACTGTGACAAGCTTGTTTTATCACCAAACCTTTTAATATCCTCATCTTTTGTAAACTCCAGACTTAGTCTTAGCTTTTTGAAACCTGAGTTATATAATAGTTCCGAACACTTTTCATCGATAAACCTTATATGTAAACCATTGGGTGTATAAAAACTAAAATCTTTGTTTTCTCTGATAATCTTATTGAGTAACTTATAAATATGGTTCTCTTTGTTGAATAAAAGTGCATCATCTAAAAAGGCTATTACTTTTGTATTGAAATGTTCCGAGTTTGAGACAATATAATCATATACATAATCAATATCAAAGGCAAGGTAATTGCTGTTTAATGTTTTGCTTGCACAATATTGACAATGGTAGGGACATCCTATCGAGGTTAATACAGGTATATAGTAAATTTTTCTATAAAAACTTTTTAAATCCGGAAAATATTTTTTGTTATCAAACTTATCAAGAGAGATTTTTTCAAATAATCTTTCCATTGAACCAGCAATGACATAATCAGGATTACAGGTCATCTTTGAATGTTTAGGTAGGAGTGTTGCATATATTCCACCTAAATAAATAGGAACATCTGGAAAAAAAATCCTTAAAATTAATATGGTATCTCTTACCCCCGGATACCAATAGGTCATGTAACTTGTTACAATTATCAGGTCTGGCTTATCTAATCTGTTTAATATCTCCTTAAAAGCATTCAGCGGTAAGCCAAATCTATAAAATTTTCTATTAAAATTTTTGTAGGGATCTTCTTTTTCAATTTCTTCCTTATAAAACTCCCCGGAGCCATCCTTTTTTCTCTTTGTAATAATTTCAGATAAATAATTTTCTGCAAAGGGGATATCTATTAATGTTACCCTGTGACCATTGCTTTTCAGAATAGACGCTATTAAAAGTAACCCATAGGGTTTTGCATACAGA
>JAOAGA010000102.1 GCA_026415985.1 Pseudomonadota bacterium
GCAGAGGGTATAGCAAGCTCTTCCACAACTTCTTCATACTCTTTAACTTCAATCATAACCTCTTCGAGCCTGCCATCTATCTCAAGAAAGAGAGGTTTTACATCGCCCTGTCTGTGTCCAACCCCGATAACCCTTACATCGTATTCATTACCATGGAGTGTTAACTTGTAATGTTTTGGTGCCAGTCTTATATAGGTAACCTTTGTCTCTTTCTTCATAAAAAATACTCCAATTTTATTTTAAAGGTTAAGATTGAGGCTAAGGTTAAGTAACTGCCTTCCATCATATAAATTCTGATATTATTCTTGTTCTTAATATCTTTCATATTACTAAACTACACCTTCCCTTACTGCTATTGCAGAGGCTACTGCTGTTACATAATCCATCGGGTCTATGTAATCTGTATAATCAAGCAGATGGGGCTTCTTGTCTATAAACCATGTGTCAATATTGCCTTTAAGAAAATCAGGATCTGAAACAATCTTTTTATAAAAGGGTATGGTTGTTTTTATTCCTCTGATAACATACTCATCCAAAGCCCTCTTAAGCCTTGAGACGGTCTCTTCCCATGTTCTGCCATAGACAATCAGTTTAACAATCATTGAGTCATAATAAGGGGGAATGGTATAACCTTGATAAACAGCACCGTCTAACCTGACACCAATACCGCCGGGAGAGTTATACTGAGTAATTCTTCCAAAATCGGGCATAAAATTATTTTTCGGGTCTTCAGCACAGATTCTGACCTCTATGGCAAAACCTCTTAAGTTAACATCTTTTTGTTTAATATCCAATGGTTTACCCTCGGCAACTCTTATCATCTCCTTAATCAAATCTACACCTGTTACCACTTCAGTTACTGGATGCTCAACCTGAATTCTTGTATTCATCTCCATAAAATAGTAGTTACCCTTTTTATCGACCAGAAACTCAACAGTTCCTGCACTTTTATAATTAACAGCCTTTGCTAAGGCTACTGCTGCCTTTCCCATCTCCTCTCTTTTTTTCTGAGAGAGAATCATAGAGGGGGCAATCTCAACGAGCTTCTGATGACGTCTTTGTATGGAACAATCCCTCTCACCTAAATGAATAGTATTGCCAAAGCTATCTGCAAGTATCTGAAACTCTATATGATGAGGTGCTTCCAAATATTTTTCAATAAATATATCTGCTTTACCGAAAGCCTTTTTAGACTCTGACATACAGATATTTATGTACCTTCTGAGCTCTTTTTCGTTATAGGATACTCTCATTCCTCTGCCACCGCCACCGAAGGCAGCTTTAATAATAACGGGATAGCCTATGGAATTGGCAAACCTGACTGCTTCCTCTTCATCCTTTACAGGCTCATCTGTTCCGGGTAGCAGGGGAAGACCAATCTTTCTTGCCAGATTTCTGGCTTCAACCTTATTTCCCATCAGGGCTATTGCTTCGCTTGAAGGACCAATAAAGGTAATCCCTTTTTCTTCACAGTATTTGGCAAAATCCGGATTTTCAGAGAGAAACCCGTAACCGGGGTGAATGGCATCTGCCTGAATTTCTTTTGCTAAGTCAACAATTCTATGATAGTTTAGGTAGCCTTCCAAAGGTCCGGGACCAACGAGGTAAGACTTATCAGCTTTTCTTACATGGTGGGCATTTCTGTCAACCTCTGAATAAATGGCGACAGAAGTAATCCCGAGCTCCTTGCAGGCTCTGATTATCCTTGTGGCAATCTCTCCTCTGTTTGCAATTAGAATTTTTGAAATCTTCTTTTCCATAGGTGGTTAAGAATTATATAGAAAAACCTTTTTTCTGTAAAGAAAAATTTTATGAAGATCCCCAAATAGGTATAGACATATTAACCAGTTAAAAGATAAAAGAGTAGAAGAGGTAATTTTTTATGAAGAGTTTGACATAGTTATAAAAAGGGTAGAAGCTATGTCTAAGGTATTAGGTATAATTAAGTTGTTAAAACTAAACTGGGAGAGAAGTCCGTTAATATTACCTCAATGGAGACATGGTGTATGAACATGATAGCTTACAAAGAGTTAAGAAAAAGGTCACCTGCTAACACAAAAACATCACCGAAAAAGATATCTGCTGAGATTGAGGAGATTATTATCAAGTATGCAAAAATTACTGGTTTTAGGTATAGACGTCTTTCTAAATATATCAGGGATAAGCTAAACATTCATATCTCAGA
>JAOAGA010000103.1 GCA_026415985.1 Pseudomonadota bacterium
CTCACCTTTAGCTTAGAATAAAAACTCCTGTAGTCACAGAAATCTGCCTTTCCTTCCAGTTTTACCGAACATTGAATGAAATAAAAGATAAGAATTTTGGTGTGTTCCACAAGTTTGGAATCGGAATAGATATCGTTATGGGTAACGGTAATTTTGTCACCAAGAACGTTAAAACTTACGCTATTGTTTTCAACAGTAAAGCCTTCTCTGTTTTTAAAGGTTTCGAAATTAAGGGAGGAGAGTTTTTTTCTGAACTCTTCCCATAACTCAATCATAGTTCCGGACTTGGTTGCATCTTTTTCTGAAGGAAACAGGTCTGAAATTTTTTTTATGGTTTCTTCCGAAATATAGGGACATTTTTTCAAGGCCGATGGTCCGTAAGCATATACATAGGTTGCTAATGCTAAACAGGTTTCATAACCACATTCTTTGCAGTTGGTTTTTGGTAGATCTTTTAGAATCTGAAATGGTGTTGGTTTCATATATACTCCCAGATTTTTTTATAATCAATGGTTAAATATATAAGGTTTTGCTGTCTAAATAAATTATAACATTAAAAGAGATTTTGCCAAATTTTATAAAACTGATAAAATATAATCCTATGAATATAGGAAAAATTCTTGTGGTAGATGATGAGAAGGGGATGAGAGACCTCTTAAGAAAGGTTCTCTCCAAAGAAGGTTATGAGGTTATACTTGCTGAAGATGGTGAAGAAGGTTTAACCCTGATTAAAGAAAACGCCTTTGATATTGTTATAGCAGATCTTGATATGCCCGTCATGAACGGTATAGAGATGATAAAAAGGGCAAAAGATTTTGATCCCAATATCACTATAATTATTATAACTGCCTATGCCTCCATTGAATCGGCCGTTGAGGCTCTTAAATTGGGAGCCTATGATTATCTGATTAAACCCTTTGAGATAGATGAACTTAAGATAATCGTAAAAAAGGCAATGGAAAGAATTAATCTGGTCAGTGAAAATATTTATTTAAAACAAGAGATTGAAGAGAAATTTTACTTTCCCGGTGTAATAGGTAAATCAGAGAGTATGGAAAAGGTTTTTGAGCTTATTGATGCGGTATCAAAAACAGATTCGTTGGTTTTAATAGAAGGAGAAAGCGGAACAGGAAAGGAACTCATTGCCAAAGCAATTCACCAAAACAGTCGCAGGAGAAATAACCCCTTTATTGTTCTTAATTGCGGAGCCCTGTCTGAAGGTGTTTTAGAAAGCGAGCTCTTTGGACATGAAAGGGGCTCCTTTTCCGGTGCCTTTACACAAAGAAAGGGCAGGTTTGAGTTGGCTCATACGGGAACCCTTTTTATTGATGAGATAGGCGAACTTTCTTTATCAGCCCAGACAAGGTTATTAAGAGTTCTGCAGGAGAAGGAGTTTGAGAGGGTTGGAGGTAATCATCCCATAAAGGTAGATGTAAGAATTATCACCGCTACAAATAAAAATCTTGAAAAAGAGGTAAAAGAAAACAGATTCAGAGAGGATCTTTACTATCGCTTGAATGTCTTTAAGATAAATGTTCCGCCTCTGAGAGACAGAAAAGAAGATATCGTAGAACTGGCAGGTTTTTTTATTACCAGGTTTTCGAAGGATATGAATAAGGGCGTTAAAGGACTGTCTCCTGAGGCAGTCAGAATGTTAAAAAATTACAGCTGGCCCGGTAATATCAGAGAGTTGCAGAATGTTATTGAAAGAGCGGTTGTTTTATGCAAAGACGAGATTATAACCCCGAGAGAACTACCTGAAAATCTTTCTAAAGAGGCAGAGTTGCGAGACCAGGTTGAGATTAAATCAGGAGAAACACTTGATGATGCCATAGAGAGAATAGAAAAAAGTATTATTTTAAAAGCACTCAAGAAGTGTGACTTCTCTCAGACAAAAACCGCAGAATATTTGGGGGTTAAAAGGACAACCCTTAGATACAAACTGGAGAAGTATGGTTTTATCAGCAAAGTGGTGGAG
>JAOAGA010000104.1 GCA_026415985.1 Pseudomonadota bacterium
ATTACTTCTGTAACAACACCGGCACCTATGGTTCTTCCACCTTCACGAATAGCAAATCTAAGCTCCTTCTCCAACGCAACAGGTGTTATCAGCTCCACACTTACCGTTACATTATCTCCGGGCATTACCATCTCAACGCCCTCAGGTAAGGTCACAACTCCGGTAACATCGGTGGTCCTGAAATAAAACTGAGGCCTGTATCCGTTAAAAAATGGCGTGTGTCTACCACCTTCTTCCTTTGTCAGTATATATGCCTCTCCCTTAAACTTTCTGTGTGGAGTTATACTACCAGGCTTCGCTAATACCATTCCACGCTCAACTTCCTCTTTCTTAATACCTCTTAATAAACATCCTATGTTGTCTCCCGCTCTTCCTTCATCCAGTATCTTCCTGAACATCTCTACACCTGTAACTACCGTCTTCTTCGTCTCGCCTAATCCTACTATCTCTATCTCTTCTCCTACCTTGATTATACCCCTCTCTACTCTTCCGGTCACAACCGTTCCCCTTCCTGATATGCTAAATACATCCTCTATGGGCATCAAAAAGGGCTTATCTATGTCTCTTACTGGCTCAGGTATGTAATCATCACATGCCTTCATCAAATCCCATATGCACTGCGCCCACTTGGGATCCTCAGGATTCTCCAAGGCCTTCAACGCACTACCCCTTATTATCGGTAAATCATCTCCGGGAAATCCATACTTGCTCAATAACTCCCTCACCTCTAACTCAACTAAATCCAATAACTCAGGATCATCAACCATATCACATTTATTCAAAAATACCACTATATAAGGTACATTTACCTGCCTCGCCAATAATACATGCTCCCTCGTCTGTGGCATAGGTCCATCTGCAGCACTAACAACCAATATGGCCCCATCCATCTGAGCAGCACCCGTTATCATGTTCTTTACATAGTCCGCATGCCCAGGACAATCTACATGGGCATAATGACGCTTCTCACTCTCATACTCAACATGCGCTGTCGCTATCGTTATACCACGCTCCCTCTCCTCCGGCGCCTTGTCTATCTGATCAAAGGGAGTAAACTGCGCTAAACCTTTTGTAGATAATACCCTCGTTATCGCTGCCGTCAATGTAGTCTTCCCATGATCAACATGCCCTATCGTCCCTATGTTAACATGGGGCTTCTTCCTCTCAAACTTAGCCTTTGCCATATTAAGCCTCCTA
>JAOAGA010000105.1:0-810 GCA_026415985.1 Pseudomonadota bacterium
CGCCTTTATAATCAATTATTTTCTTACCCAGTTCTAAAGTCTTTTTTTCCAAATCATTATAATCGATGTTTAATGGTCCTGCAAACATTTCCTTTTCAACCATCGGCATACTTGCATATCTACATCCTAAATAATTAGCAAACTTTCTAAATAAAGTGTGGCTGGTAGAAAAATATGAAATTGCAATTATAACATCAGGAAAGTGATTTTTATCAACTTTATCTTCATACTTTAACAATTCTTCAAGATAAACTTTTTTATTCTTAACATCTTCATAGGATAGGTATTTAAAGAATGAATTACAAAAACTTTGACCAAAACATTTAAGCCATAAATCTATAGGTGGCTCTTCACCGTGGTTCTTTTGAGCACTATAAACAAATATATCCAAAGGACTGTCAAACTTACTGGCAACCTTTTTAAAACACTGAGCTATAAATTTTCTATCATTAAATCTATTTTTTATATCATCATAATCATCAGTTATTAAGAGAATCTTTTCTCCTTTTCTTAAACCAAGTGATTCTTTAAATATTCTCTCAATTGGTAAATCTAAGTCGATATCCATCACTTACTTGACCTTTTTTGAGTGTCAAAATATAATGTATCCGTTGCCGAAGTGGTGGAATTGGCAGACACGCTAGATTCAGGGTCTAGTGGGTTCAAACCCGTGCGAGTTCGAGTCTCGCCTTCGGCATTCATGACCTCCACTGGTATCCTCAAGATAAAAGTGGTTCCTATACCTTTTATGCTTTCAACAAAAATCTTTCCACCAAGCCCTTCTACCAATCTCTTTACTATAGATAAACC
>JAOAGA010000105.1:820-1140 GCA_026415985.1 Pseudomonadota bacterium
ATTAAAGGGAGTAAAGATATTTTGTAACTCTCTATCTGTTATCCCTATACCATTGTCCTTGATTTTAACTAAAACATAATTATCACAGCAATTACAAGCAACTTCTACAACAGGTTTTCTTTCATCTGGTGTATACTTAATTGCATTAGCAATTAAATTAGTAAATATATGAAATAGTGCATGCCAGTTTGTGTATACCTTAATATACTCACATCTTAACAATAGCTTTGGTCTTCGATTCTTGACTAAATAACCTAAATTTCTTATTGATGCTTTAATAACCTCTTTTAATAAAACTTCTTCTCTCGATGACAATATCC
>JAOAGA010000106.1 GCA_026415985.1 Pseudomonadota bacterium
GTCCTCCACCTTGTGCTTTACCACCTAATGGTTGTTGAGTTATAAATGAATAATTTCCTGTTGAACGTGCATGTACTTTATCATCAACTAAATGGTGTAATTTTAACATATAGGCATAACCTACTGTTACTTTGTTTTCAAAAGGCTCTCCAGTCATGCCATCAATTAATGTTACTTTTTCTGGCAACTTTTCAATACCTAATTCTTTTAATCTTTCCAAATCAGTATTAAATGGAGGAATTATAAAACTTACCCCTAATTCTTTTGCTAAAAGTCCTAATTGCGTTTCTAATACTTGTCCTATGTTCATACGTGAAGGAACACCTAAAGGATTTAACACTATATCTATTGGTGTACCATCTTCTAAATGTGGCATTGCCCATTCTGGAAGTATTTTTGCAACAACACCCTTATTACCATGTCTACCTGCCATTTTATCTCCAACTTCTATCTTTTTCTTTTTAGCAACATATATTTGCAGTCTTTTTATTACCCCTGCTTCTAACTCATCTTTTTCTGTTAATTCTTTTATATCTATTACACAACCCCAACCACCATTTGGTACTTTATATGAAGTATCCTTTACATCCTTTGCTTTATTGCCAAATATAGCACGCAGTAATCTTTCTTCAGGGGTTAAGTTTTTATCTCCCTTAGGGGTAACCTTACCTACTAATATATCAGCAGGCTTTATATAACTTCCTATTTTTATATATCCATTATCATCTAACTTTTCTAGTAGGGCTTTTGGTGCATTTGGAATATCTTTTGTAAATTCTTCTTCACCAAGTTTTGTCCTCTTTAAATCTACTTCGTATTTTTCAATATGAATTGAAGTATATACATCATCTTTAACTAACCTTTCACTTATTAGTATTGCGTCCTCATAGTTATAACCATAAAATGGCATATATGCTACTAATACATTTCTACCTAAAGATAATTCGTTTGTTTTTAAGTTAAATTGATAATATAATGGGTCGCCTACTTTTACATAGTCACCTTTTTTTATTATAGCTCTTTCTCTTATAGTTGTTTCC
>JAOAGA010000107.1 GCA_026415985.1 Pseudomonadota bacterium
TCTTCTAAAAAAATCATACCCTCGATAACCGGACAGTTTATCTTTTCTAACAGAGCTTTTGATGTAATTACCGTTTTAAAATTACATTTTTTTTGGGCAAATCTTACGTTATTTTCTGCGCCGGTTGAATAATTAATCATAACAGGCGTTTTTCCGCTCATTAATGTTGACAAAATTGCCAGTGCACACCCTCCGGATGTTGGTAACATAATACCGATAAAACCATCTTTAAACCTTTTAAACCTATTGGTTAAAATAAGTGTAGCTATTAACGCCCTGCCATAGGTAATATCTTTACCTATAGTTTTGTCTTTAATAGCAATTTTGCCGGAGTATTTTTTTGCGATCTTAATAAAGTTTTGGTGTAGAAGATACATAATCTCTCTCTTTTTTGGATTTCAGTTTATTTCCATTTGTGGGCTTTACCTTTTTTATCTTTATCTTTACCTTTACCCTTTCCTGAGTCATCGGACTCACCGAGTTTGCCCTTTTTTAGCTCTTTGAACTCCTTTGAACCCGGTTTTATACCAAGCTCTTTGGCAATCTTGCCCCAACCTTGATTTTTATTTTTCTTATATACTGTTATAACTTCCTCCACCGGTTTTTGGGAGATTTCTGCCACCCTGAAAATCATATAGGCATCGGCAGGCTTTTCTGAGACAGATATAACTGACTCTACTTTTGTCTTTTCAACACCAAAAGACAAAGACAGTTTTGATTTGAATCCCCCTAAATCTTGCTGGGCGGAAACATTTATCTCGGATAAGAAATCATCGAACTCATCCTTTGCAAAAAGTAAGGCTGGCATTAAAGACAATAAAAATAACAGATATATAACTCTTTTAAACAACACAATTCACCTCCTTAAAAGCTAATAAATAATTTTAATTTTTTTTAAAGAAAAAACAAAGAAGAATTTATTTTTTCATCTTTGACCTTACCTCTTATATATGTTAAATTTTTTCCTATGAGAATATTTGCGGTAGGTGATATTCATGGTCTCTGTGAGAA
>JAOAGA010000108.1 GCA_026415985.1 Pseudomonadota bacterium
CAACAGGGTATTTCCAGTTAGGCAACCAAATTCCAATCCCCTCTTCTGTAGAGGAGTAGAGTTTAAAGACCCCCTCCTCCATTTTGAGGTTAAGCCTCTGACAGGCAGTCTCAAGGGCTAATCTGTCGTGGAGTTCTATGGCTATGTTCATAGTGTGACTCATTTATTACCTCCAAATAAGATATAGAATAAAAATCAAGATCAATAAATCAAATATAAGACTAACAATTTTTCTCCGTCTTGCATCTGAAGCAACAATAGTGTTGTTCTCTAATACCCCCTTAATGACCGACAGATACATTTTTGCCCCTTCAATATTTCCATTACTTACATTTAAAGCTCGCCTTATAGTCCGCCACATTGAGATATAATCTCTTACCCAAACAACGGGGTTCTTTGATTTAGAAACAAATTTTATTAATATCCCTTTCTTTTTAATTGTGAACTTTTTCATTAATCCTCCCTATCGAGAGAGCATTAATTATCTTATAAAAACTCTGTTATTGTTTTTGTATGATCTTTCCTGCTTCTTCTATACCGACCTTTTTTGTAACCTTTTTTTTATACTCGTTATCACTAACGAGTTTGAGCAAACCTTGATAATCTATTCCTTGAGGTATTAACGCGATACGGACTGGAGAGAAGACGAGCAGTTTAAAAATTCCTTTTTCTTTAATTTCCGGCTTGACAACGTTCTTAATATATTTATCGGCGATTTCATCAGCGTTTTTTGTGAGGAGGCCGTGCTCGATGAAGGCGTTACGTAGTGCTTTTTTGTTAATTGATTCAGGCAGGTAGTACCTATATTGCAGTATAGTAAACTTAAGAATCGAATTAGGTCTCTTGATATTCAAGATGACACTTAAAACATCGTTAAAGACGGCGAACAAAGTTTTAATTACTGGGATACTATTAATACTCTTCATAATTTTAAATTTCCTCATCAGCTTATTCTTCTGTTTTTCGTCCATATAATAC
>JAOAGA010000109.1:0-253 GCA_026415985.1 Pseudomonadota bacterium
TCCCTATACTTTTAGGCCAAAGTTTCTTGCCAATTTAGCAACCACAGTATTTGTTGGAAAATATTATCCAGAAGAAAAACATCCCATAAGCAGGGTTTTGTTTAAGATTTATGAACCCGCTTGTAATTTTGTTTTAAGGCATCCAAAAAAGGTAGTGGCACTTGCTTTTGCTATAGTTATCTCTGTTATACCAGTTTATTTTAAACTGGGTTCTGAGTTTATGCCACCTTTANACGAAGGGACAATTCTATAT
>JAOAGA010000109.1:263-602 GCA_026415985.1 Pseudomonadota bacterium
GCCCACAACTTTACCGGGCATATCTGTAACTGAGGCAAAAAACTTACTTATATTACAGGATAGGATTCTGAAATCCTTTCCAGAAGTAGAAACTGTTTTTGGTAAAGCGGGAAGGGCTGATACCTCTACAGATCCCGCTCCATTTTCTATGATGGAGACTACAGTTGTACTGAAGCCAAAATCAGAGTGGCGGGAAAAAGAAAGGTGGTACTCATCTTGGGCACCTGAGTTTCTTAAAAAAATATTTAGGACTATCTGGGATGATAGAATTTCCTATGATGATTTAATAAAAGAGATGGATAAAGCTCTTCAGATACCAGGAAATACTAATGCCTGGAC
>JAOAGA010000109.1:612-941 GCA_026415985.1 Pseudomonadota bacterium
TGCCTGGACGATGCCAATCAAAGGCAGAATTGATATGCTAACTACCGGAATAAGAACGCCGATAGGTATTAAAATTCTTGGAAGTGATATAAAGAAAATAGAGATGATAGGGGTTGAGATAGAAAATCTAATAAAAGATTTAAAAGGCACGAGAAGTGTTTTCGCTGAAAGGGTAGGGGGTGGATATTTTGTTAATATTGTTCCAAAAAGAGATGCCCTTGCAAGATATGGCTTAACCCTTGAAGATTTACAGATGATAATATCCACGGCAATTGGAGGGGAAGAGATAATATCAACCATAGAAGGAAGGGAAAGATACACAATAAATG
>JAOAGA010000010.1 GCA_026415985.1 Pseudomonadota bacterium
CTTAATTATACCTAATACCTTAGACATAGCTTCTACCCTTTTTATACCTATGTCAAACTCTTCATATAAAATTACCTCTTCTCCTCTTTTATCTTTTAACTGGTTAATATGTCTATACCTATTTGGGTTTACTTAGATTAAAAAAATTGACTTTCATTTCTGATTTTTAATAATATATTATTTCAAGATGATAAAAGAAATATTAATAACTCATTCAGAGTTAAAAACCTCCTACGGGAGGTTTTTTTATGAGTAAGGCAAGAAAGGAAGTTCTTATTTTTGATGAAAACTCCTTCAAAAGGGTTATTAGCAGGATTGCCAGTGAGATAATTGAAAAAAACCCTGATCTTGATAAACTTGTTCTTATAGGTATCAAAAAGGGGGGAACCTATCTTAAAGAGAGAATAAAAAAAGAGATTGAAGAACGCGAAAAGGTAAGCCTGTACTCCGGAGATATAGATATAACTCTTTATCGTGATGACATCAGAAGGATAGGTTACAACCCAAAGATTGATACAACAGAGATACCCCTTAATCTAACCGACAAATATGTGGTGCTAATTGATGATGTATTGTTTACCGGCAGAACGGTTCGTGCAGCGATGGATGCACTCTTTGATTTTGGCAGACCAAAAAGAATTCAGTTAGCGGTCATGGTCGATAGGGGACACAGAGAGCTTCCCATTCAGGCTGATTTTGTTGGAAAAACGGTTCCAACCTCAAGAAAGGAGATTGTTGAGGTTAACTTTAAAGAGGTTCAGGGTAAAGATTGTGTAATATTGAGAGATAATAATGCAAAAAGATAATTTTAAATGGAATAGAAAAGACCTGTTAGGGACCTATGACCTTTCAAAAGAAGAGATAATCTTTCTTCTCGATACTGCAAAATCAATGGAAGAGGTGCTTAACAGGGATGTTAAAAAGGTTCCCACATTAAGAGGAAAATCCTGTGTTACCCTCTTTTATGAGCCTTCTACGAGAACAAGAACCTCCTTTGAATTGGCGGGAAAGACAAGGTCTGCTGATACAATTAATATTTCTGTATCTGCAAGCAGTGCAGTTAAAGGAGAGACCATTCTTGACAGTGTAAAAAATATTGAGGCTATGAGTGTAGACTGTGTAATTATCAGGCACAACAACTCTGGCGTTCCGCATTTTATCGCCAGAAATACAAAACTTGCGGTTATTAATGCAGGTGATGGCTCCCATGAGCATCCAAGTCAGGCTCTGTTAGATCTCCTGACAATAAGAGATTATAAAGGAACTATCGAAGGGCTGAATATAGCAATAGTAGGAGATATTTTACATAGCAGGGTTGCAAGGTCAAATATCTTTGCCCTCAAAAAACTTAATAATAATGTTAACCTTGTTGGTCCAAAAACCTTTGTTCCCAAAGACTTTGAAAAGTTTGGTGCAAATGTCTTTCATAATTTGGAAGAGGGGCTTTCTGGTGTGGATGTTGTAATGGTTCTCAGACTTCAGAAAGAGAGAATGGGTAAATGTTTTTATCCAACAGAGAGAGAATATGCCAAGTTTTTCTCGGTAAACAGACAGTCCATTAAGTATGCGAAAGAAGATGCCATAATTATGCATCCCGGACCGGTCAACAGGGGGCTTGAGATATCTTCAGATGTCTTAGACGGAGAGAAATCGGTTGTTTTAGCTCAGGTAACCCGAGGTGTAGCGGTACGAATGGCAGTCCTATATACCCTTCTTTCCGGAGGAAGATTTGAAGATAGTAATTAATAACGCTACGGTTGTTACATCTTCGGGGGTTTTCCGAAAAAATATACTTATAAAAGACTGTGTTATCTCAAAGATATCCGATAGCCCTATAAGTGAACGGGGAGCAAGCTTTGTTATTAATGATAAGGATTTGTTGGTTTTTCCCGGTTTTTTGGATATGCATACCCATTTAAGAGAGCCGGGATTTGAATATAAAGAGGATATTGAAACGGGGTTAAGATCTGCCCATTACGGTGGTTTTATCGGGGTTGCTGTAATGGCAAATACCAATCCTGTCAATGATTGTTCTACTGTAACACATTTTATGATATGCAGGGCAAAAGAAACGGGAATTCCCGTTGATTTATATCCCATAGGTGCAATTACTAAAGGTCTTAACGGTGAGACTCTTGTGGAGATGGGAGAGCTTAGATCTGCTGGGGTTGTTGCCTTTTCGGATGATGGTAAGTCTGTAACAAACTCTGAAATTTTAAGAAGAGCCTTTGAATATGCAGAGACCTTTAATATGCCTGTTATTTGTCATTCAGAGGAGAGTTACCTTTCTAAAGATGGTCAGATAAACGAGGGTGAGATATCACTCTTACTTGGTTTAAAGGGGATACCAAGAGAAGCAGAGATATTAGGAATTTACAGAGATTTAACCATTGCCAAACTTACCGGTGGAGCTATACATATTGCCCATGTTAGCACAAAGGAAGGTGTTGAGTTAATAAGAAAGTTTAAAAAAGAAGGACTATCCGTTACCTGTGAAACCTGTCCCCAATACTTTACTCTAACTGAAAAGGAAGTTTTAGGTTATAATACCTTTGCCAAGATAAATCCACCTCTCAGAACAGAGGAGGATAGGTTAGCGGTGATTGAAGGACTCAGGGATGGGACAATAGATGTGATAGCATCAGACCATGCGCCTCATCATCTTGATGAAAAGAATTGTGAGTTCCAGAACGCCTCTTTCGGAATGATTGGATTAGAAACTATGGTTCCTTTATGTTTGGAACTTGTAAGAATGGGAATCCTCGATTTTAAAGATCTGGCAGAAAAGCTTTCGAGGAGACCTCACAGAATATTAAATTTGAATTCGCCTAAAATAAAAGAAGGGGAGCCTGCAAATCTTACAATTATTGACCCCCATTTTGAGTGGGAAGTAAATGAGAAGACGATTCACTCTAAAAGTATAAATACACCTTTTCTGAATAAGAAATTACAGGGTAAAGCAAAATATGTAATAAAAGGAGGAGAAGCCTTTGAGCTTTTTTAATAAAAAAAAGGCGGTACTTATTTTAAAAGACGGAAGGGTTTTTAACGGTTTTAACTTTGGTGCAGAAGGTGAAACAGGTGGAGAGGTAGTCTTTACTACATCAATGTGTGGTTATCAGGAGATACTCACTGATCCGTCTTATGATAAACAGATAGTTTGTATGACCTACCCTCAGATTGGCAACTATGGCATTAATGAGGAAGATATGGAATCAAGGATGCCCTTTGTGGCAGGTTTTGTTGTCAAAGAGTATCAAAACCAGCCAAGTAATTACAGAAGCAAGGGCAGGCTTGAGGATTTCCTGAAAAGACATAATATTGTCGGGATAGAAGGGATTGATACAAGAGCCTTAACCGCCCATCTAAGAGAGAAGGGTGCAATGAACGGTTTTATATCAACGGTGGATTTCAATCGGGATAGTCTTCTTGAAAAGGTCTCTAAGATACCTTCAATGGCGGGCCTTGATCTGGTAAGGAATGTCAGCATTGATAAACCCTATGAATGGAAACAGGCCTTATGGAGTCTTGAGAGAGGATATGATGAAAGAGGAGATGGTAAGTATTTTATTGTTGCCTATGATTACGGTATTAAGTTTAATATTCTGAGAAATCTTGTGAGTGCGGGATTCAGAGTGCTTGTGGTTCCTGCAGATTTCCCTGCTGAGGAAGTTTTAAAGATGAACCCCGATGGGGTTTTTCTTTCAAATGGCCCCGGAGATCCGGAGCCGGTAAAGTACGCCATAGAAAATGTTAAAAAACTTGTCAACAAAAAACCTATATTTGGCATATGTTTGGGTCATCAGATTTTAGGATTAGCATTAGGAGGGAAAACCTTTAAACTCAAGTTCGGACATAGAGGCGGGAATCAACCTGTCAAAGATTTGACTACAGGCAAAGTGGAGGTAACATCTCAGAATCACGGCTTTGCAGTAGACATAGATTCTCTTGGCGGAAAGGCAGAGGTTACCCACATAAACCTCAATGATAATACCGTTGAAGGGCTCAGGCATAAGGAATATCCGCTTTTTTCTGTTCAGTATCACCCTGAGGCTTCTCCCGGTCCTCATGATGCTTCCTATTTATTTAAGAGATTCTATGACTTGATAGAGAGTTTCAGATAGGAAGATGGCTCAGTATAATCTGGTTTTAATAGGGGAATCAGATTTTACAGGTTTTTTTGCCGAAACTTTTAAAAATCATTTAAGTTTGTTCGTTGTAAAAAACTCTAATTTTAAAAAAGGTTTTTCTGCACAATGTTTTCCCAGTAAATCTTTTATACCGGACGGTACGGAAACTGCCTCCGCCTATGGTCAGGTATGTTCTGACTTTTTCAGGATTGATTTGATACATAATCTGAATCTATTAACCCTTTTTTTTGATAGGGATTTGAGGTGTAACAAGGATCTTCTTGATAGCTTTGTAATAAAATCGGCAGAGTATTTTGAAGTTCTAAACAATATAATAATTGAAAACTATCCTAAGGGATTAACGGGGTTATTTTTTAAAAGACCATTATATTTTCTGAAGAATTATAAATTATTGGCTAACCTGATAAAAAACAATCCCTGTCCTACGGAAGAGTTCAAGATCTTTATGAGCGGGTTATCCTCTTTTTTCGCTCCGGGAGAAAAAAACTATAATTACTATAAGTTTTATTTATTGTTTTCTTTATTAAACAAAGAGGTTTATAAAATTACAGATAAAACCGATAGTTTGAAAAATATTGACTCAATGGATAATGATACACTATCTGAGATAAGCTATGAGAAGACAAGATGGAAGGTTGTTTTTCATAAAGACGTTATATATGCAGATTTTATTGTAAGCGCAGTTACACCGCATATTTTTTCATTTAATGCGGTAAAGACTCCCTTTCGAACCGATTATGATCATATTTTCTACGAATTTTTTATAGATGAGATAGAGCTACCGGAACCGATGCTGGAGGAACTTGTTTTTGTAGACAAAAAAGGTCGAGAATATCTTGCCGTCAAAAGGAATAATACTTTGACCATATACTCACCGGGTAATATTGATGTAGTTCCGCAGGTAAATTTAATAGAACCATTTGTTGAACAATTTGTTCCATATCTTGATCTTGATAAAAACATTCTGGTAAGGCCTACGGTTACTCCATACCATAAAAAGGAGAAGTTCAGAAGATTTAGAGATAAAAGAAGTTTTTATTTTCCGAAATCTTATGACTTTCCCTACTATGGCGTTGACGGCGAGATATTATACAGAAATAAGCTAAGGGATATAATATGGAAAAAGTTTTTGTCCTGATCTCAATCTTTTTTGTGATTTACCTAATCTTTTTTAAAAGGTTAAGAATCTTTGAGATTCTTACTGTTCTGTCAACATTAATACTTCTTCTGATTGTAGGAATCAGATATAAACATTTTCCTGTTGTAGGGCTATTTGAGACCCTTAATTTCTATGCCCTGTCCTTAATCTTGATTTACTTTATATGGGGGACAGAGGATAAAAAAATATCTAATTTAGTGTATATTGTATCATTAGTGCTATATTCATTATCTTTATTTGGTAAGCCCTTTACATCGCCCTTTGTTTCTGATTCTCTGAACACATTACTTTTTCCGGTCCATGTTGCCTTTTCTTTTATAAGTTATGCCTTTTTTACGCTTTCTTTTTTATATGCCCTTTCAGATAGGGAGACAGACAGGGTATTAAGGCTTAACTATTTGGGATTTATTACCTATACAATAGGTCTCTGGTCGGGTGGTATCTGGGCCTTTAAAGCCTGGGGTGTCTATTTTCTCTACGGTATGAAAGAAATTTTTTCTTTTGTGATCTGGATATACTATAGCGGGATTATACACCTGAAATATTCTAACAACAGAAAGCTGATTAATATAGCAACAATTGTTGGTTTTGCAATAGTTATATTTACCTATTTAGGTATAGGGCTTTTTATGAGAAATACTCACTCTTTGAGGTAGTCTATGGATAAGATAAAAAAAATATTGTTAGATATAAATTATAGCTTCTATGCCCTTGTTCTGGCTTCGTTTTTTTGCATTCTCGGTTCATTTATAGTTTATTTCAATCCTAAACTTTATAATACCATAGACTATAAGGCACTTTTTAAATGGCTTTATTATAATCAGTCAATAAAAAACTTTTGGTTATACCTTGTGACCATAATTTTTGTTTATCTTGGCATATCGGGTTTTTATTGTTTAATCTATGATTTTAAGAGAAAAAATATATTTACTTTAATTTTTCATCTGTCTTTTTTATTGATTCTTGTAGCCCATTTAATAAACTCTATCTATTTTTATAAAGTTTCGGATTATATTATTCCGGAGGGCGTGCCTAAAACAATCAATCTTCCTGAATCGGATAAACCAATCAGAGTCTTTCTTGATAAATTAAACTATGATATTACAAATGAAGGCTTTATAAAAAATTTAAAGGCAGATCTGATATACTTAGAAAAGGATGAGCAGAAAAGCGGTAAGATAAGTATAAACAATCCGCTAAAAATAGAAGGAAAATATTTAATTTTAAAGCAGGCATCACCATTTTTGAGGTCTATTACCTTCAAACTGAGAAGTGAAGAAAGACTTATCATACCGGTGCTTACTCCGGAAGGCCCCTTTAACATTGATGGTGTCTTGTTTCAGTTTTTAGCCCATAATGAAGATATGTCAGCCTTTAAGGTTCTTGTTATTGATGGAGACAAAAAGGAGACAATGATCTGGTCTTTGGGGCAGAATGTTAATATAAAAGGTCAGAGCTATACTATTACTCAAATAATACCTGACACCATAGGTTCGATCGTGGTGGATATTGTTTATGACCCGTCAGTTTACTTAATCTTTTTTGCATCAACGCTCTTTGTTTTTACTTCTGTAATAAGATTTTTTGAGAAGGGTTAGCGGTCGGTAATATCAAGTGAGAAAATATGTCAGTTTATCAATATTTGTCATTGCTTTTGTATTTACCTTCGTTAAGGTAAGAAGTTTTGATCTATTTTTCTATTTAAAGGTGGCACAAACAGAGAGCCTTTTTTCCCCGCTAAAGGTAAACCTGTTTTCTTATAGCCATCCCGATTTCCCCTATAATAATTACTCTTTTTTATATTCTGAACTTGCATATTTTTTGACAGAAAATCTAAGCATCAACTGGCTTATAGTTCTGCAGTGTACCGTTATATCGCTAAGCTATATAATTATTACAAAATCAGCTGAATACAAAAGATCGGCCATTCTTTTATTTACAGTATTTTTAATTTCTCTCTTTACTTTAAGATACAGGCTACTTTTCAGGCCCCATAATCTGAGCTATATTTTCTTTGCAATTAACCTTTTTTTGCTTACAAGGATGCCCAACAGATATTTAATCTATCTTTTTATAAATCAGATTTTATGGGTCAATACTCATAACGGTTTTATTTTAGGAATAATAAACGCAATTCTGCTATATCCATATCTAAAAGGCAGGATAAGTTTAAAAAAAATATTATTAGTTCTTTTGTCAGGTAGCCTTGTCTCTCCTCACTTTTATAAGCCTTTTATAGAAGTTGTTAACCCTTTTTTAGGAATGACTAAAAATATCTTTGATTATATAAAGGTTCATGAGTGGCAACAGGCAGATGAAAGACTATATTTTTCCTTTTACGGGCTTTTGATAGTATTTAGTTTTATAATAATGGTGAGAGATAAAAAGTGGCGACTGTTGCCCTTTTACCTTTTCTATCTGATAATTTCTGTCAGATTTGTCAGGTTTATTGATTTTTTTGCCTTTGCGGGTTTTTTTGCTGTAATTTCAACAACCGTAAAAAAAGAAGGCCTTAATGGTACTGAAAATATAAAGATTAAAAAAATTTTCAGGCTCGCCCAAATATCTTTTCTTATAACAGTTTTTTTCTTTTGTGTTAAAGATTATTTTCAAAACCATCTGATACCCTATGGTTACGGCTTGGCAGATTATTTTTATCCTTCATCGGCTGTTGATTATTTGAGGAAAAATGATCTCAAAGGCAATATTTTCAATACCTATGCCTTTGGTGGTTATCTAATCTATAATTTGTATCCCAACTTAAGACCAATAATTGATGGCAGACTATGTTACCCCCTTGATTTTGTAAAGCTATATGCAGATGCCCATGAAGACAGAGAGTCCTTTAATAAGATTATTGCCAAATATAAACCAGATATTTTTCTTATAGATTTTGATCATCCTAAACTGGCTTTATTCATTACTGATTTAAAAGATCAGTTTGCCCTTACCTATTTTGACGATAATGCTATGATTTTTCTTGACAGAAATAAGTTTAAAAGTATTGTTGAGAAAGATGAGTATAAGTTTTTAAAGCCTCTCTACGTATCTGGTTACAGCGAGGAAAAAGATACAAAAAATGTCAAGTTAGAGTTGGAGAAAAAGTTGAAAGAAAAGGAGACAAACAGAGCTAAAGTTATATATGGCAACTTATTACTTAAAGAAGGTAATATATCACAGGCAGAAAAGATTTTTGAAAATGTTGTTAACAGTAAAACTCCCATAGGTAAGGCAGAGGCATATAATAACTTAGGGGTAATAAAGATTTCTGAAGGAAGTTTGGATTTGGCTAAAAAGTTATTTAAAAAGGCGCTATCTTTTGATAGTAATATGGGCATGGCCCATCTAAATCTTGCTCAGGTTTATGATGAAGAAAAATCTTATTTTTCAGCCTATTATCATTACAGGGAGTTTATAAAAAACAGCGAGGAAGATGTTCCTTCTGAAATTGAGGAAAGGGTTTCTTTTTTAAGAAAATATGTCTTTATACAGTCGATGAGGATATTAATTATTTTTCTTGCAACTTCAGGAATTTTCCTAATAATTACAAGAAGGATCATAATAAACAGAAGATAATTTTCTTTAAAGAGAAATTTTTCTCATTGATAAGACAACCTTTTTTTGATACTTATTAAATATGAGCTTTTTAGAACTTGCTAAAAAAAGAAGAAGTATAAGACTATTCCAGCAGGACAGAGATGTCCCTAATGACTATATAAAAAAGATATTGGAAGCAGGAAACTTAGCTCCCTCTGCCCACAACAAACAATCATGGAAGTTTGTTGTTATCAGAGGCAAGAAAAAGGATGAGTTAGCTCAATTAATAACCGAGCTTTCAGAACTGTTTCCCAAAAAAAGCAGATTACTCCTTAGGATGGGTTCCAAATCAATATTTACTGCTCCCTGTGTTATTGGGGTTTTTAGCACCGGTGAGCTTGTCTCAGAGGCAGGCGAGTATGGTGAAGATCTGAAAAAAGAGATAGAGGATTTTTTTCTTGAAATGGAGATACAGAGTGCCTCCGCTGCGGTTCAGAATATGCTTTTACAGGCAACAGAGCTGGGGCTTGGTAGCGTATGGCTCGGTGTAGTTGTTTTAGTGGCTAAACAGATTGAATCATTTTTAGGCGTGGATGGTAAGCTACTTGCGATGTTTCCCATTGGTTATCCTTCCAAAGATTATACTCCACCTAAGAAAAAGACTCTTTCAGAGGTTGTTATCGAGATTAAGGATTGAGTTTGTTATAGCCCGAGATAGCCAAAGAATTAAAGGGTAATTTTATAAAAAATTGAGATACCAGCTAATTATTCCGCATCTTGATTTTAGTTTTTCAGAAAAAACTTTCTTAATAAATTTTTTCTATGAAAAATAAAGTTGATTCTAAAGTCAGCAATATCTTGCTTATCAGAAGAAATATCCTTGAATATTTAAAGGAGGTAGAGTATTCCAAAGACATTGATTTGGAAACCCTCGAGAGGGTAGGTGAGTATTTTTTAAGATATGAAGAGTTAGTAACGCCAATTCTTATTGAGGAGTTAGAAAAGAAGGAAGGGACTAAAACTCTTAACAAGTTTGAATATCTTTTAAAATATTTGGACAATCCAAATCTTGTAAGACCATTGATTGATGCATTAATTAGAAATAAAGATAAAACAAAATTAAAAACAACGATTTTAAGGGTTCTTAAATATTACAACGTCGATTTTTCTTTACCTCCACTGAATCAGTTTCATTCTGAATTACAGATAGAAGTGGACAAGATGGCCCATGATCTAATACAAAGCTACAATGAAAACTGGTATAAATTCCGTGATACATTTTTTGATTTTTGCTATTCAGAAGATAGTCAGATTAATATACTGAGATTAATTGAAAAAAGTGAAGATAAAAGAAAGTACGGTGTTTTGTCAACAATGTTATTGACCAATAATCATAACTTAATTACCTCAGTTATTGAGACCTTAGGAAGGTCATACGATGAAGAAGCGTTGGAGGTATTAAAAAGGGCATTGATATTCCTTCCTGTCAAGTATCATAACTTGGTGGAACTCAACCTGAGAAAACTGAGTTTTAAGAATGTCAAGGGGGCCGACTACCTCTGTGAAGAAAATAGTATTGAGCTGTGTTATATGAGTTTTCCCTTTTCATCAGATATGAGGCAAATTATGTACATCACTAAAAAGGACAGTAACTATATATTGATTTTAATAGAGATTGAAACTGAAAAGGGCGTGGGAGAGAATTGTATTTTCTATTTTCTGCAGAGTTTTGATGAGGCAAAAAGAATGGCAGAAACTTTTATCAGAAATCTTAATCTGAAGGAGGTTACAAACGGTTATGATATAAAAATGATAAATAGCGCCATTTTTTTTAATTATGTTAATGATTACAGGTTCACCCCTTACTTTTCTGTCTTGTTAAACTTTTTACCATCCTATTATTTCAAACCCGTTCTTTATAGCTCTGATAAGATAAGAGAGAAATTTCAGGTTACCGGCGACAGGGAATGGCTTCTTAAAAATTCTGATAAACTATGGTACCTGACAGACAAGCTGGGATGGCTATCGGAAGATTATCAGTTCCGGTCAATTGTAGATAGGTGGTATGGCAATACAAAAAAGGAAGAGCATTTATGGATGGATGAACTACTTATCAAAAAAGTCTTGAGGGAGATAATCCTTTCTGATATAAATAACTGGAAAAATAAACTTCTTTTTTTGGCAGATTTCCTTGATAATATAAATTACAAAAGAGAATATATTGAAATGATCATGGCGGTCTATGATGAGTTTACAAAGGATATTGAAAAAATGGAGAAAATTCCTTTTATCAGAAAGCTGATTCTTGAAAGTAAGGAAATGGCTTTACTTTTTTTAATTTAGGAGGAAAAAGAGTTGAAGGTATCTATAATCGGTGCGGGAAGTTTTGGAACCGCAATATCTCAATTATTTTCAAAAAGTTTCGGTGAAGTTCATCTGTGGGTTTACGAAGAAGAAGTATACAGAATGATAATTCAGGAAAGGGAAAACAAGGTCTTTATGCCGGGATTTAAACTTTCCGATAATATAATCCCAAGCCTTGATATGGAATCGGTCTTAAAAGATTCAAAATATATATTTGTTGCAGTTCCATCCCATGTTTTCAGAAATGTCCTGAACGTAATGAAGCCCCATATCCCTAAGGATTCAACTATAATATCCGTTGCTAAAGGTATTGAAAATAAAACCAATTACCTTATGATTGAGGTAATTGAAGATGTTTTAGGCAGACATTCACTTGATAAGGTCTGTGTTCTTTCAGGTCCGAGTTTTGCAAAAGAAGTAATAGAAGGCAAGCCAACATTAGTTGTCGTTGCGGGAAAAGATAGTGAAAGGGCTGAGACCATTCAGAAAATTTTTTCCACAAATTCATTCAGAATCTATACATCCGATGATGTTACAGGAGTAGAGCTTGGCGGGGCGTTGAAAAATGTTATCGCTATCTCTGCGGGCATTTGTGAAGGCATGAAGTTAGGTTATAACGGAATGGCCGCACTCATTACAAGAGGTTTGGCAGAGATGACGAGATTGGGTGTTGCCATGGGGGCTAATCCTTTGACTTTTAAGGGACTCTCTGGTATAGGTGATCTTGTCCTTACCTGCACAGGATCGTTAAGCAGAAACAGACAGGTTGGGATTAAACTTGCCGAAGGTTTTAAGATAGAAGAAATAGAAAGGGATATGAAAATGGTTGCAGAGGGAGTAAGAACTTCTTTATCTGTTTATGAGCTTTCTAAAAAATATGAGGTCGATATGCCCATATCAAAGGAAGTTTATAAGATTATATATCATAAAAAAGATCCTAAAACCGCTCTTAAAGAGCTGATGGAAAGAAAGCTTAAATTTGAAAGAGAGTATATTTTTTAGGAGGGTATTATGTACCCAGTTTTTTTAATTATCTTAGATGGTTGGGGAATAGGCAGGGAAGAGGAAACCAATGCTGTATATAAAGCTAACGCCCCTTTTCTTAAAAGTTTATTCAATAATTTTCCTCATTGTCAGTTGATTACGTCCGGAGAGGCGGTTGGGCTTCCGGAAGGACAGATGGGGAACTCTGAAGTGGGACATTTAAATATAGGTGCAGGCAGGATTGTTTATCAGGATCTGACAAGAATTTCAAAAGAGATTAGGGAAGGTGTTTTCTTTCAGAACAAGACCTTGCTTACCGCCATTGATAAGGCATTAAAAAATAATTCAAAGCTTCACCTCATGGGTCTGGTTTCTGACGGTGGGGTTCATTCTCATATAGAACATCTTAAGGCTCTTCTGGTATTTGCTAAGGAAAAGGGCCTTTCTGATGTAGTTATTCATACCTTTACCGACGGGAGAGATACCCCTCCGGACAGTGGTATCGGGTATGTAAAAGACTTGAAAAACTTTGCAGATAATCTTGGGATAGGTAGATTTGGTGTTTTATCAGGCAGATATTATGCTATGGATAGGGACAAAAGATGGGACAGGACCCAACTTGCCTATGAAGCCTTAACCTTAGGAAAGGCACCCTTTTATGCCAGTGATATTATAGAAGGGGTGGCGAATGCCTATGAAAGAGGGGAAACAGATGAGTTTATAAAGCCCACAATAATAAAAAGCGAGAAAGATATAACTATCAAAGATAAAGATGCGGTAATATTTTTTAATTTCAGAGCAGACAGGGCAAGACAGCTTACCTACGCCCTTACAGAAAAGGATTTTAATAATTTTGAAAGAAAGGCAAAACCAGATATTTCTTACTATGTAACTATGACTTTATATGATGAGAAGCTTAAGAATGTTAATGTTGCCTATCCACCGGAGGTTTTGAGAAACATACTCGGAGAGGTAATATCTCAAAACAAGTTGCCTCAGTTAAGAATCGCAGAAACGGAGAAATACGCCCATGTTACCTATTTTTTCAATGGCGGAGAGGAAAGACCCTTTGAACTTGAAGACAGATGCCTGATTCCTTCTCCGAAGGATGTCCCTACCTATGACTATAAGCCTGAGATGAGTGCCTTTGAAGTTACCGAAGAGGTTTTAAAGAGACTTTCCGAAGACAGGTATAAGTTTATAGTCTTAAATTATGCCAATATGGATATGGTAGGGCACACAGGTTCTCTGCCATCGGCAATAAAGGCAGTTGAGGCAGTTGACAGATGTGTTTCAAAGCTCATTCCCGCAATACTTGACAAAGGCGGAACTGTTTTTTTAACGTCCGATCACGGAAATGCAGAACAGATGGCAGAAGAAGATGGCTCGCCCCATACCGCTCATACAAAAAATCCTGTTCCGTTTTTTTTCATAAGTAAAGGTTCAGGTTTAAAATTAAGAAACGGAAGGCTCTGTGATATAGCACCAACAATACTCTCCTATTTGGCTATTAAAAAGCCTAAAGAGATGACCGGTGAATCACTTTTTATCAAAGATTAAAGGTGGTCTATCGGGGTTTTTTAGTTTTATTGCCGATGAGAGATGTTTGGGCTGTGGACGGGAGAGTGGTTTCATCTGTAAGAACTGCTACAGCAAGATAACCTTCAATAAAAACTTTTGCTGTTATTGTGCCTATCCCCTGCCGGATAGTATTGAAAAATCCATCTGCGGTAGTTGTCTAAACTCAAAACCTTTATTTTCAAAGACAGTTGCTCCGTTTATTTATGAAGGAATAGTAAGGGAAATATTGCTTTCTGCTAAATTCAGCGGGAATTACTACTATTATGAAAGGCTTATAAATCAATTTTGGGATGAGTTTGAAAATTTATTAAAAGCTTTTTTTGACGCGGAAGTTATAGTTCCTGTGCCACTATCAAGAAAAAGGTTAATTGAAAGGGGTTATAATCAGGCAGGTTTAATAGCAAAATATCTTTCTAAAAAGCTTAATAAGCCTGTCATTTTATCAGCTCTGTCAAAGACCATCGAAACAAAACCTCAGAGTCAGTTGGGCGAGAGGGAAAGACATAGTAACATAAAAAACGCCTTTTGCTTAAAAAAAACTATTAATTTTAGTAAAATTATCATAGTAGATGATATAATAACTACGTCTGCAACTGTCAGTGAAGTGACAAAAGTTTTAAAAAAGGGGGGAGTAAATGAGGTATATATATTTTCACTTTGCAGAGCAGTTTTTTAAATCTGAAAAGTGCAGATTTTTACTATTTGTTTTTTCAGCCTTTTTGGTTACACTGTTGATTTCTTCAGGTCAACTTTTCTCAGCGGTTTATTATATTGATGAAAGGGGTGTAGTGCATTTCGTTGATGATGAGACGTTGATACCTGAGAAATACAGAGGACAAAAACGGGTAATTGAAAGAGATGACGATTCGGTTGTAACACCTAAGACTGATAAAAAGGATACCATAACAAAAGAAGAAAAGGAGCAACCGAAGGATAAGTTTGGCAATTCACCATCTTTCTGGAGGCAGAAGTATAAGGGACTGGTAAATGAAAAATATAAGAAAGAAAGGGAGCTGAGAGATCTGGAAAGCCAGAGAGATGAGCTTAACAGAAGATATGAGAGTGTCAGGACAAGGGCCTTTTTTGTTGGTGATTCCCAAAGTGTTACTGAGGCAGGTGCTTTAGAGATAAAAATACGAGAGCTTGAAAATATGATTAAGATTACTATTCAGCAGTTAGATGAGTTGAATAAAAGAATTTCTGTTGATATATACAATGAGGTAATTCAGGCAGGGGGAAGGACAGAGTGGCTCATGTTGGAGGAGTAGATGAGCTAAATAAACTGATAAAACAGATTAAAAGATACTGTGAAATCACCTATCACAAAATATACCCCGAAGAGCAGGAAAAATTTATTGATGTTGAAGACGAGATAATTAACTCTTTCCTCCAGAAAAGGGGGATCAGGCTATACTCCCATCAGTTCTATGCAATCTCAAAGATATTGGAAGGAAAAAATGTCTGTGTTGCAACACCTACCGCCAGCGGTAAGACATTTTGTTATCATATTCCTATAATAAGATCACTTGTTTCTGATAAAAACTCCAAAGCAATATTGATTTATCCGCTAAAGGCATTGGCACAGGATCAGAAAAAAAAACTTACAGAAAATTTAGAAATTATTAGTCCCTTTTATACCTGTGATATTTATGACGGCGATACCAAACAGGTTAAAAGAGATAAGATCAAGAGAAATATTCCCCATTGTATTCTTACTAATCCCGATATGTTACATTACGGGCTATTGCCTCATCATTATATATGGGAGGAACTGTTCTCAAATCTGAGATATATTGTAGTAGATGAGGTTCATACCTACAGAGGAGTTTTTGGAGCCAATGTTGGTTGGATATTCAGAAGGTTGAAAAGAATCGCAAAATTTTACGGATCGGCTCCACAGATAATTACAACCTCAGCAACCATCGGAAATCCAAAAGAATTTCTGTCAGGTCTTTTTGAAGAAGATTTTGAGATAATAACCGAGAGGGGTGATTATTCATCGGAACGGCATTTTATAATAATAAATCCCGAAGAAGAGGTGAGTGCCTATAAGCTTGCAGGTAAAATTTTTTCTGATGCCATAAGGCTTGGGTTAAGGACAATAGTATTTACAAAGGCAAGAAAGATTACGGAGCTTATCTATAGTTTTTTCTCCCGTTCCTCGGGGAAACTTACAGGTAAGGTCAGTTCCTACAGAGCAGGCTATCTTCCCGAGGAGAGAAGAGAGATAGAGAAAAAATTATTTGACGGAGAGCTATTGGGTGTTATCTCTACTTCTGCTTTAGAGCTTGGTGTTGATATTGGTAACTTAGATGTTTGCATATTAGTTGGTTATCCGGGGTCCATAATTAATACATTGCAAAGGTCAGGCAGGGTAGGGCGTGGCAGGAGACCATCACTTACTATACTAATCGCCCAGAGAGATGCCCTTGACCAGTTTTTTGTTAAAAATCCTGAAAATTTTTTTCAGAGAGGTGTTGAAGATATAGTTTTTGATTCAGAAAATCCCTACATATCAAAAAATCACATACTCTGTTCCGCATACGAACTGCCGTTGAGACATACCGAAATCTATAAATATGAAGATGTTGTTAAGGATCTGTTAAACAGAGGGCGATTGGTTTCTTCTCAGGATGACCGGCTTTTTTTTCCCGTTGACAAAAACCCCCACAGGAAGGTAAATATCAGAGATAGTGGTGATACTTATAGGATAATAGATTCAAAGACTGAGAAAGTAGTAGCTACCGTTAGCGGAAGGAGGGTTTTTAGTGAATGCCACAGGGGTGCCATCTATCTTCATAAAGGTATAAATTACTATGTTAAAGATATAAATCTGTTAAAAAGAGAGATCATCGTTTCTGAAAATTTTGATAACTTTTATACAGTTCCTCTGATATCAAAAGAAACGGAGATTTTAGGCATCGGTAAAGAGCTAAGAGAGAATAATTATCAGTTAATTTACGGAAAGTTGAGGGTGACCGAAAAGGTTATTGGTTTTGAGAGAAAGGATATATTCAATCAGAATCTTCTTGCCCGGGAAGAACTTGACCTGCCACCCTATACCTTCGAAACCGAAGGGTTTGTAATTGTCATTCCAAAGATATTTTTAAGTAATCTGAGTAAAGTAGGCTTTCAAACAATGGGGAGTTTACACGCAATTGAGCATGCCATAATAGGTCTTATGCCAACTATTGTCCTTTGTGACAGGCAGGATGTTGGTGGAATTTGTTACCCCTATCATTATCAACTCAATACCGCAGGAATTTTCATCTACGACGGCTATGACGGAGGAATCGGGCTTAGTTTGAAAGCCTTTACAAATTTCAGTAAGCTTTTGTCAGATACCTTAAAGCTTGTGAAGGATTGTGAGTGTGAATCAGGCTGTCCCTCTTGTATTCACTCCCCAAAGTGTGGTTCTCAGAATCATCCTCTTGATAAGGAGGGAGCAAAACTGCTCATGTCTGTTTTGTTAGCCTGTGGTAGCACGGAAATAAAATCACCTGTAATAAAGACCAATGAGAGTTCATATCCGGAAAAAGATAACAAATCTAAAGAGTCCGCACTTTATTTTGACCTTGAAACAAAACGGCTGGCAGATGAGGTAGGAGGATGGCAGAATGCCCATCTAATGGGTCTTTCTTTAGGTGTTGTCTATGATGAAAAAAAAGGTGAGTATGAGTTTTATGAAGAAAAGGATGTGGAAAAGCTTATCGAAAGATTGGAGAAGGCAGATTTGGTGGTTGGATTCAACACCGAAGAATTTGATTTTAAGGTGCTAACCCCCTATGCAGGAAGAAAGCTGAAGATAAACTCCTTTGATATCCTGAAAAAAATCAGGGAAAAGACAGGTAAGAGAAAAAGCCTCAACTCCCTTGTAAAAATAAATTTAGGTGATAGCAAGTCAGGAGATGGCCTGACTGCAGTTAAATGGTTCAGGGAAGGAGACTTAGAAAAACTGAAAGAGTATTGCAAAAAAGACGTGGAACTTCTCTTTAAGCTCCATGATTTTATAAGGAAAAATGGCTATTTGCTCATAGATTTAAACGATAAAGTTACTAAACTCATTATCTGATTACGATACTCCGAAATTTTAAATATTTGATAAGGCATTAATACTAATGAAATTTTTCAGAAAAGACTGAATAAAAGATACAACCCGAACATCAAAAAAGTGGAAAAAAATGAAATTTTTCTTTAAAATAAACATCTTGCTATGACTAATAATATAAATTTAGACGAATTAATTCAGAATTTTGAGCAAAATGAGGCAAGATTTTTAAACTTAAAAGCTCATCTTGGTCTTGAAGAGAAACAGGCGAGATTAAAAGAGATGGAAATTATTGTTTCTAAGGACGACTTTTGGAAAGACAAGGAAAATAGCAAGCACATCCTGAGGGAACGCTCAGGTCTTCTAAAGTTTTTTGAAGAATGGAATAATCTGATATCTGTTTATGATGAGATAAAGACTGCAATTGATCTGTTAAAAATTAATTTAGATGAATCACTTATTGCTGAGATGAGAAAAAATCTTCAGATCTTTAATAAACTTCTTAAGGAGATTGAGATAAGAAAGATCTTCAAAAATGAAAATGATTATCATGGTGCAATATTAAGCATAAATGCAGGTGCAGGAGGAACGGAAGCGCAGGACTGGGTTGAGATGCTTCTCAGAATGTATTTAAGATGGGCTGAGAACAGGGGGTATAAGACTCAGATTGTTGATATTCTTCCGGGCGATGAGGCGGGTATAAAAAATGTTACCGTAACAATTGACGGAGATTATGCCTATGGCTATCTGAAAGCAGAGGTTGGCATACACAGGTTAATCAGAATATCACCATTTGATGCCTCCGGAAGAAGACATACTTCTTTTGCCTCTGTTTCGGTAATACCTCAGGTTGAAGACGACATAGAGATAGAAGTTAAAGATGAGGATATTAAAATAGATACCTACAGGGCGTCAGGCTGTGGTGGGCAGAAGGTTAACAAGACCGATTCGGCGGTAAGGATTACCCATCTGCCTACAGGTATTGTTGTTCAATGTCAGAATGAACGCTCTCAGCATAAAAACAGAGAGATGGCAATGAAACTTCTTAAGGCAAGGTTATATGAGCTTGAGCTACAAAAAAAGGAAGAAGAAAAAAGAAAGGCCCATGAACAAAAAAAAGAGATTGCCTGGGGAAGTCAGATAAGAACCTATGTTTTACAACCTTATAAACAGGTAAAGGATCACAGAACTCAATACGAAACAAGCAATGCCGACGCCGTCTTAGACGGTGAGATAAATGATTTTATTGAGCAATATTTGCTAAAATTCAGTTAACTTGGAGGATATAATATGGCAGGCCATTCTAAATGGGCACAAATCAAACACAAAAAGGCGGTAGTTGATGCAAAAAGAGGAAAGATATTTACCAAGATTGCCAAGGAAATAACCGTTGCGGTGAGATTAGGCGGTAAAGATCCTGAAATGAACCCGCGTTTGAGAACAGTAATTGCCAAAGCGAAAGCGGTAAATATGCCAAATGACAATATAGAAAGGGCTATCAAAAAAGGGACAGGAGAGTTACAGGACTCTCAGTACGAAGAGATAAGATACGAAGGTTACGGTCCCGCAGGTGTTGCAGTTATGGTTGATGTTATGACCGATAACAAAAACAGAACCGTTGGTGAGATAAGACATCTCTTTTCAAAATACAACGGAAATTTAGGTGAATCGGGTTGTGTAAGCTGGGTTTTTGACCAGAAAGGTTATTTTGTCTTTGATGATTCTGTAATATCGGAAGATGAGCTGATGGAGATTGCCCTTGAAGCAGGGGCGGAAGATGTTAAAAGGGATGATAAGTCTCTGGAAGTTCTTTGTGCACCGGAAGATTTTGATAGGGTTAAAGAGGTCTTTGACAAAAAAGGATTGAAATACAATCTGGCAGAAGTAACAATGATACCCAAAAATTATGTGGAGATCAGGGATAAAGATGCCCAGAATATGCTAAAACTATTTGAGGCATTAGAAGACCACGATGATGTTCAGAACGTCTATGCAAATTTTGACTTGCCAGAAGATATGAATATCGAATGAATCTTTACGGGATCATTGAGTAAGGAAGGTTTGCAGGAGAAAAAGATGATAGTTCTCGGCATAGATCCGGGGCTTAGAAAGACCGGCTATGGTTTAATAGAAAATTATGCAGGTCAGCCAAGATTTATAAACTCAGGAATAATAAATTTAGAGACCTATCCGGATAGACATGACAGACTTTATTTTCTTTATGAAAGTCTCAACGAAATTATTGAAATATACAGTCCATCCGCAATTTCTCTTGAGATGATTTTTACAGGCAGGAATATTAAATCGGCCTTTATGATAAGTGAAGCCAGAGCGGTCAGTATTATCTCCGGTAAAAAGTCCGGATTAAAAATATACGAATATTCTGCAAGAGCGGTTAAACAGGGTATTACCGGCTATGGTAACGCCTCAAAAGAAGATGTGAAAAGAATGGTTAAGATGATATTAAACATCAAAGGGAATATAAAAGATGATGCCTCCGATGCATTAGCACTTGCAATTTATCACGTAAATGTTATTAATATTTTAGGTAAGTTATGATAGGAAGTTTAAGAGGAATACTAATTCATAAAGAAGCAGATAAGATTATTTTGGATGTTCAGGGTGTTGGATATGAAATTTTTATCCCTTTAAAGGTAATAACCCAGCTTCCTGAGATTAAAAGAGAAGTTTTTTTATATACAGAGATGATAGTCAGGGAAGACGATCTATCTATGTATGGTTTTTTAAACAGGGAAGACAAAGAAGTTTTTAAGCTTCTCAGAGAGGCAAAGGGAGTGGGAGTAAAAACCGCTTTTACTCTTCTTTCTTTCTTCAGTTATGATGATATTATGAGTCATATAATTAATGAAGACATCAACGCCCTTCTTTCAGTCCCGGGGATAGGTAGAAAAACCGCTGAAAGAATAATATTTGAACTTAAAGACAGGGCCAAAAAATTTAGCGACAGACCAACCTTGCCGAAAAGCAGTCAGATAGAAACTGATGTTGAGCTTGCTCTTGTTTCATTAGGATATAGTGTAAAAGAAGCAAGGGAAGCCATAAAAAAATCAAAGAATGATCTGAAAGAAGATTTTTCTTTGGAAGACATAATAAAGGTTGCCTTAAAAAATCTTGTTAAAGGCTAATTATTTATGAGAGATGAGCTTGTACTTCCCGAAAAGACTGTAGATGATATTGAGCTTGATAAAACGTTGAGACCTTCATCCCTTGATGATTTTATAGGGCAACCGAAGATAATTGAAAATTTAAGAATTTTCATAAAAGCAGCAAAAGAAAGAGATGAAGCAATTGACCATATACTTCTTTACGGTCCTCCGGGGTTGGGCAAGACTTCTTTGTCTGTTGTTATCGCAAGAGAGATGGGGGTGAATATAAGGATAACCTCGGGCCCTGTTATAGAGAAAGCGGGGGATTTGGCATCAATACTTTCTTCTCTTAGTGATAAAGACGTTCTTTTTATAGATGAGATACACAGATTACCCTCAGTAGTGGAAGAGGTTTTATATCCAGCCATGGAAGATTTTAAGATAGATATAAAAATCGGGCAGGGACCCTCCGCAAGAAGTTTAAGAATATCCCTACCGCATTTTACCTTGATAGGGGCTACAACAAGAGCGGGACTTTTGGCTTCGCCTTTAAGAGACAGATTCGGGTTTACCGCAAGACTTGATTTTTATGAGAATTATGATTTAGTTAAAATAGTGAAGAGATCTGCAAAAATTTTAAATATTGATGTAGACGAAAGTGGTGCCCATGAGATTGCAAGAAGGTCCCGTGGAACGCCGAGAATAGCAAACAGGATACTGAAAAGATTAAGAGATTATGCACAGGTTTTAGGTAGCGGAAAGATTGATATCGAGATAGCAAAAAAAGGGCTTTCTGCCCTTGATATTGATGAAGAAGGGTTTGATACTATGGATAGGGAGATACTGTCAGCAATAATTAATAAGTTTAACGGTGGACCTGTGGGGATAGATACATTATCTGTTGCTGTTAATGAAGAACGGGAAACCATAGAAGATGTCTATGAACCATATCTGATACAAAAAGGTTTTATCTCAAGGACACCCCGTGGCAGAGTAGCTACTCCTCTTGCCTATAAATATCTTAAGATTGAAAACAAGAATAGTCGGAACCGTTTATTTGATGATTAAAAAATATGCAAGATGTATATCGTTTGGCAGAAAATGCCCTTTTTTTGTTCAAAAAAGCATAAAAATTAATCAAAAATTATGGCAAAGAACTTGCATTAGATAAAAAAAATTTGAAAATGCGGAGGTAAATATGACACCTAAAGAAGTAGTAGCATTTGCCAAAGAGCACAATGCAAAATCAGTTGATCTGAAGTTTATGGATTTTATCGGGACCTGGCAACACTTCACAATCCCCATAGGCCAGTTTAATGAGGAAATTTTTGAAGAAGGATTGGGGTTTGACGGTAGTAGCATAAGAGGTTGGAGATCTATTCATGAAAGCGATATGATACTTTTACCCGATCCAACCACCGCTGTTATAGACCCCTTTATGGAGACAACAACTCTTTCTTTAATCTGCAATGTCTATGACCCCATTACAAGAGAAGCCTATGAGAGAGATCCAAGAAATATCGCAGCAAAGGCTGAAGCCTATTTGAAATCAACAGGTATAGCAGATTCTGCCTATTTTGGACCAGAGGCTGAGTTTTTCATCTTCGATGATATCAGATATGATGTGGCCAGCAATAAAAGCTTTGTCTTTATCGATTCCATAGAGGGTATATGGAACTCCGGAAGAGAAGAGGAGCCAAATCTGGGCTACAAGATAAGGCACAAAGAGGGATACTTTCCTGTATCACCAACTGATAGTCAGCAGGAAATAAGGGAAGAAATGGTTAGAATTATGGAATCCGTAGGAATTGAAGTAGAAAGACAGCACCATGAGGTTGCAACAGCGGGACAGGCGGAGATTGATTTTAAATTTGACACTCTTCTTAGATGTGCCGATAAGTTAATGTGGTTTAAGTATATTGTTAAAAATGTAGCTCTTAATTATGGCAAGACCGCTACATTTATGCCAAAACCGCTCTATGGTGATAACGGTTCTGGTATGCATACCCATATGAGTTTATGGAAAGATGGAAAGCCACTTTTTGCAGGTGATCAGTATGGTGGGCTGTCAAAGTTAGCCCTTTATTTTATAGGTGGTATACTAAAGCATGCTAAGGCTCTCTGTGCAATTACCAATCCAACAACCAACTCATACAGAAGATTGGTTCCCGGTTTTGAGGCACCGGTCAATTTAGCCTATAGTAGCAGAAACAGAAGTGCATCCATAAGGATACCTATGTATTCACCATCTCCAAAATCAAAGAGGATTGAGTTCAGAACTCCTGACCCATCGTGCAATGGCTATTTAGCCTTCTCTGCTATGCTTCTTGCGGGTCTCGACGGAATAGAAAACCAGATTGATCCCGGTCAGCCCCTTGATAAGGATATTTATGCCCTTTCTCCTGAGGAACTGAAAAATGTTCCTTCCGCTCCCGGCTCACTTCAGGAAGCACTGAAGGCATTGGAGGAAGATCATCAGTTTCTTCTGAAAGGCGGAGTTTTNACTGAAGACGTTATTGATGCCTGGATTACTTATAAAAAGGAAAGAGAGTTTAATGCGGTTAATTTAAGACCTGTTCCAATGGAGTTTTTCCTATACTATGATATATGATTTTATTAAGATTTTAATCTAAATATTATCTGGAGCCTCCGTTGTTTTCGGGGGCTCTTATCTCATATAAGTAAAGCTCAACCCCCGGATAAAACCATTCTCCTCTTTTGATTCCTATTGAATTTAAGTATCCTAAAAATAACTCGTTTTCCTGCCTCCTAAAATCAGTAAACAACAACCATACCCTTTTTGATTGCTTTATCTTTTCTAAGGTAAATTTATATTCAGCTTGATTCCACATGGGTTTAATTTTTCTTATAATTTCCAAACCATCAAGGTTATATTTGTCTTTATAAAACTCATAGAGTGTATCCGCACTATGGTGAATAGCAAGCAAATCACCGTTAATCTTTTTTTCTGAGATAAATCTTAAGGCAGGCTTAATTTCTTGTCTGCTCATACTCTGGTTTAAAATCTCAGCGGAGTTTTTTAATGGTTCAAAAAGGAAAAATACAGAAAAGATGGAAAAAATAATGATTTTAGATATTTTTTTGTCAAATAGTTCAAAGTTATAGGAAATTATCAAATAATAAAGAGGAACAGAGAAAAGGATTAGTCTTTGAAAAACGGGGTATCTTTTAATCATAGAAGTAAATAGCATAAAGAAGGTTACCAGGAATATAAACAAAAAAAGTTTTTTATCCTTTTTAAAAAGTATGAAAAGTCCCGTAAACGTAAAAAAGGTGCCCAAATAAACGTTTGATATATTATATGGCTTATCTAAAGCCCACAAAAAGGCCCTTTTATACCAGGATAATGCCTTTAGTGTATAAGGCGCAGGAGCAAAATGGTCAGCCCAGAAATTGTTTAGATAGTCATTTTTACCTGCGTATTTCAGTACAATCAAAAAATAGACTGAAAAACTTACAAGAGGAATAAGAGAGGTAAGGATAAGTTTTTTTAATTTTTGGTAGTCCTTTTCTCTGAGAAAAATTATGATTAAGGCTGAATATATACTTGCTATGAAAAAAAGAGAGGGGTATGAGAACCAAAGTATTATCGCCGACAAAAAAGAATATTTAATGATATTATTGTTGAAATTATTTACAAGCCTTATGAAAAAAATTGTTAATAGGGTTGCCACAAGGGCGTCCGATATGTAAGGTTTAAGCTCAATCGTATAATATACTACATCGTGGTTTAGAGATATCAGAGCTATTCCAGATAAGATTCCTAAGTTGTTACTGAAAACATTTCTCAAAAGATGATAAAAGAGAAAAATTAAGATTATTCCAGAAAAAAAGGGTATTATTCTGAAAACAAAATCTTCACCTCCAAATAAAATAACAAAAATTTTTTCAAGGATTAAAAACCCATAAGGCGCTGCCTGATTGTAATCAAGGGGTTTGGCTAACTCTGAAAAATCTTTCCGAAGGATATTAATTGCTATTCCCGCCTCGTCAAGCCAGAAGGATCTAAAGAAAAAAAACTGTTTTAATCTTAAAAAAATACCATAAACAATAAAAAGGTAGGTTAATATTAGCCAGATTCTTTCCTGTTTATTAAAGTTAAGGTGCATCTTAAAAATTGCTTTATTTCTTCTTTACTTCAGGTAAATCAGGCATATTTTTAAACATCCTGTGCAAAACTTTATCTGCAATTTTGCCTAAATCAGGCTTAAACAAAGAGTAGCTTTCCTTTTCTTGATGCATGGCCTTCCAGTAGATTGTGCCTGTGGCTCCGTCAATGAGTTTAATAGATGCAGATACCTCTCCGAACTTATCTCCTAAATACTCGATGTACCCCCATTTGCTAAACTCGGCAACAATTATTGTATCGGCTAAATATAAATCACATATCCTTTTAGAAAGGTCTTTGTCGGAAATGCCGAGAGTCTTTAATTTTGAGAAATATGCCATAATTGATTCCTGCAGTTCTTTGTTTTCATTCATCTGTTGCCTTGCGTTTTCGGGACTTATAATCTTTTCGAATTTTTTTGTTTTCATGGCGTTGTCATATACTGCCTTTTCAGCCTTTGTTACATCATGATCATATCCGTCGGGCATTTTTACCGGTAACAGAACCACTACACTCGGTTTAAAAAGAGAAGCAGAAGGAGAAATTTCATTAAACTCTATAGATGAACAGGAAAACAAAAATATCGAAATAATTGATAGTATAATAAATCTCTTCATAACCCCTCCTTTTTTCAGAAATTCTAACATTTATCAATGGATATTTAAAATGTTTTTTATCACCTGATTACATCTTTTAATAAAACCGGTTTATAACCTCTTTCAGTCAGTATCTTCATAATTTCTGGAAAGGCTTCCTTTGTTTTCCAGCCTCTGCCGTTAATATGGAATATTAAGATGGAGCCCCTTTTGGTTTTAATTAATGTATTTCTGACAAGCCTTTCTTTGGTCAGGCTTTTGTCGGGATCACCGCTCTCAAAGCTCCAGTGAACTATCTTATAACCGCTCTTTTCAATTATTTCTAAAGATTTTTTATCATAATATCCGTAGGGGAAGCGGAAGAAAACCGATGTTTTACCTGTTAAATCAGTTATTAAATTGCCATTTTTTATAATATCATTAAGTATTTCATCTTTTGATAATAAGCGAAAATCAGAATGAGAATAGGAATGATTTTCAATCTCTATAAAGGGCAGTTGACCGATCTTTTTGATTTCCTCTTTGTTTCTTTCTATAAACTTTCCGCTGAGAAACAAAGTAACGGGGATCTGATTTTTAATTATGAAATCAAGCAATGCTTTGTCAAAATATGCAGGCGTTTTTGTCTCACAGGCATCGAAGGTAATGGCAATAAGTTTTTCATCTGTAGGAAAATTATGAATAATACCGCCAAAGGTAAAGAAAAGTATAGAGATTATTATTATGGCTCTAATAATAAACTTCATATAAATATAGTCCCTGTGGTGGAGCGGTTTTACCTGCCTTTTTTCTGTCTTTTGATTCCTTAATTAAAACAAAGTCTTCTGTAGTTATCTTGCCGAGGCCAACCTCAACCATTGTCCCCACAAGTATCCTGACCATATTATGGAGGAAACCATTTGCGGTAATTTTAAAAATTAATAGCTCACCTTCTCTTTCCCATCTTGCGTCATAGATAAGCCGAACGGTATTTTTTCTTGTGTCTGCCGATGCCCGAAAGGACCGGAAATCGTGCTCCCCTAATATATAACCGGCGCATTTTTTCATATCGTAAGCGTTTAAGGCGAATGGGACATGCCATACCCTGTGAATATCTAATGCGGTAGGTTCTTTTCTGTTGAGCACTTTATATATATAAGTCTTTTTTTTGGCAGAGAAAATGGGATGAAAGTCATGATCAACATATCTTATGCCCTTTATTCTTATATCTCTTGGCAGAAAGTGGTTTAAACCTAATAAATATGCATTATCTGGCAAATACCTTTTTGTTTTAAAAGAAAAATACTGGTTGATTGCATGCACTCCTGTGTCGGTTCTGCCGGAGCCGATTATCTTTGTTTTTTCATTAAGAAGTGTTGAAAGAGCCTTTTCGATAACCTCTTGAACCGTTATCTGCCCCGACTGTTTTTGCCAGCCAAAATAGTTAGTGCCGTCGTATTCAACTCTTGCTAAAATGTGAAAAGGTTCCATAACTTGCATTTTAAATAAAGGAAGTTAAAATTTAAATATAAAAATTTTGGAGGGTTTTATGAAGGTTTTTGTAAATGAAGATACCTGTATTGGTTGCGGGCTCTGCGCTGATACCTGCCCTGACATTTTTGAGGTTATTGAAGATAAAGCAGTTGTTAAAATATCAGAAGTGCCAGAAAATTACGAAGAATTAGTTAAGGAAGCAAAGGATAACTGTCCCGTTGATGCAATTTCAATAGAGGAATAGCCTAAGTTAAGATCCGATCGATGGTGTTATAAATAGTCATCTGATTACCTCTAACATAGCCAATGATGGTTATATTAAGTTTTTCAGCTATTTCAAGAGCTAAATCAGTAGGTGTTGAACGTGATACAATTACACCCGCATTTATTTTTGCTGATTTTAAAAGTATCTCAGAGGAGATCCTCCCTGTAGTGAAAACAACTGAATCTTCAGTATCGATATCATTTAGTAAACAGTAGCCAATAATTTTATCAAGGGCGTTATGCCTTCCGATATCTTCCCTCACTACAAAGTTTTTACTGTCGTATAAACCACAGACATGCAACCCCCTGATATTTTTTGTTCCTCTCTCCGTATTGATATTTCTCATAAGTGTAATGATTTCTCTGTAATCCCACTTTCTTTTTACCTCTGAAAACCTGCATTTAAGGGAATCAAGGGCAAAGTAAAATATGCTACCTTTTCCACAACCTGTGGTTACAATTCTCTTCTCATACAATCGTTCTTCCAGGATAGTAATATCAGCTTCTATATGAACATTTGAGCAGTCATCGGAAAGGCTTATTTTTCTTATCTGATTTTTACTTTCAATTAATCCTTCCGATTTAAGAAATCCTAAGGCTAACTCTTCGAGATCTTCAGGATAACACAGTAAGGTAATAAACTCTTTTTCATTAAGATACAAGGTTAAAGGCTTTTCTTTGATAAGCCCGACCTCTAACTCTTCAAAGTATTTACCATTGAAATGAATTATCTTTTTATGTTCCCATGTCATAGAGTTATTATCTCAATAAACCCCCTTATTATCAAGC
>JAOAGA010000110.1 GCA_026415985.1 Pseudomonadota bacterium
TACTCATCCAGCGGTCTAACCGCCGGATGAGTAAGGAGAGGATTCGGTCTGCTTCCTCCTCCTCCTCTCCTTTTTTCCCTACGACGGGGATTTCTCCCCAATCGTAGGTTTCCCCCGGAAGATAAGTTACCTTCCCGGCCTCCTCATCGTAGGCCGGGAGGAACTCTACCTCCCAGGTAATTTCTTCCTGGTCGCAGTCGACCTTAAAGTCGACTACGACCGAATTGTCACCCCCGACCCAATGTGGGCCGGAGATGAAATATTTCTCACCCCCACCAGCCTGGTGGAGGGCAAGAAAAATTTTTCGAAGAAAACGGCTGGTCCCCTCCCAGCCGTTTTCTTCAATCAGAGACTGAACCCACCCATATACGGACGGGTTTAATCTCTGAAAAATGGCATACACTAGGTATGCCATTTTTAAAGCTTCCCGGGGGGCGATCCCGGGATTTTTTCTTAACAAGAAATTCCCCAAACGCCAGTGGGGGAACTGGCGTTTGGGTGCCCAGACGGGCACCGAAGTACCGTCTGGGCTTTCCTCCCAGAGTTGTCTCGAGACACCTCTGGGAGGAAGGAATTGAGGTCTTTCTTCATCCATAAACTTCCTCCTCCTCCTTAATAGATTTAAACTTATCGTAACCCAAGAGAACTAATTCTTTTGGGGATACAGACGTGTTTGGATGTTTTTGAATAGATTGATTTGATGTTACTTTATAATCTTTTTGATGTGGTATACCGTATCTGTGCCCTTGTTATACAGCCATAACCGTTTACAATAAGGGCAACGGACGAGATTGATCTTAGGGTTAACCTTGACACAAACTAACTGCTTACAAAACTTACAAACTATCTCTACCTTTGTAATTATCATAGTCTGATTTTGTTAATATATTGTTGAAAAACAAAAGTTTGTTTATAGG
>JAOAGA010000111.1:0-392 GCA_026415985.1 Pseudomonadota bacterium
CCCTATGCTCTTAATAGCTTGACCTACGATTATCGCGTCAGCGTATAATCTTCATTACTCCGCTGCGCAACAATCTACTTTTTGATAACGATCTCTCGATATCTGTTTGGTTCTCATTAAATAAAAATAAAGTGTTTGTCTTTTCCGTCTTATTACGATTGATCCTAAGAGTCACTCTCGTACCTGGGATTATCGCGTCAGCGTATAATCTTCATTAATATGCTGCGCAGCAATTCCATTTGATACTTTAGTTACCCTTTTTGTCTTCTCATCATAAAACTTCACTTACATTATTTAGTTCTCAAGGTGCAATCTCTTATTGATACCCCTTAGCGGGATACATAGTATAGCATCTCTGCTTCATGATATCAACAATCACTTTTTTCCAAAGT
>JAOAGA010000111.1:402-914 GCA_026415985.1 Pseudomonadota bacterium
GGTGCTCTCCCAACTGAGCTATACCCCCATGTTTCAGATATCAGAGATTAGATATCAGGTATCAGATCGGCAACTCAATTAGAGTATTAATCCTCTTTCTTTTCTCCAATATCTCCTTTTCAATGTCCTTTTGCAGTTACCATTTCATACTCTCATCAATCATTTCTGACTTCTGTTTTCTGATTTCTGCTTTTTTTGGACACTGAAAGCTAAACAGTGTAATTTAAGGAACTCTCTCAACCAGTTTTATCTGGTTTCGACCTGGAGTTCTGGTCATGTTATCAGCTCGTTGTCAGTTTTTTCTGACGCCTGTTCTCTGATTTCTGACTTCTGCTCCTTAGAAAGGAGGTGATCCAGCCGCACCTTCCGATACGGCTACCTTGTTACGACTTCACCCCAATCATCGGCCCCACCTTCGGCAGCGCTCTCCTTGCGGTTAAACTACTGACTTCGGGTGTTGCAGACTCTCATGGTGTGACGGGCGGTGTGTACAAGGCCCGGGAACGTATTCA
>JAOAGA010000112.1 GCA_026415985.1 Pseudomonadota bacterium
CAGTAACCCTTATGGTATCGCCTTTTTCAAAATCCACCTTCGGTTTTGGTTTTTTGACCCCCTCTTGCATCTGTTGAAATACTTTCTCAACCTCTGCATCACTCAAAGGAATGGGCTTTGTACCCTTCTCATGCCCTACAAAACCTGTCACTTTTGGTACTGATTTAACTATATGCCACGTTTCATCATCTAATTCCATTTGTACAAGTATATAGCCTGGATAGAATTTTTTTGGTATGACCCTTTTGCCACCTTTTGCAGATTCAACTACTTTTTCAACAGGAATTACTATCTCTCCAAACTTATCCTGTAAATTTAGGAGTTTTATCTTTTCCTGTAACAACTGCTTGACCTTCTCTTCAAATCCTGAATATGTATGTACAATATACCATTTAAGCGCCATAACTAACCCACTATCCAATTTGTAATCTTTGCAAGTATAAAATCAATTATTCCTAAGAAAAATGCAAGTATTATAACAAAACTTATAACTGCATAAGCAGCACGCAAAGTATCCTTTTTAGGTGGCCAAGACACCTTTTTCATTTCATTATAAGATTCTTCAAAAAAAACTTTTAATCTTCTTACTCCACCTTTAATATCCATCATAAATCCTTTATTAATGGCAGGACAGGAGGGATTCGAACCCCCAACCCTCGGTTTTGGAGACCGATGCTCTAGCCGTTCGAGCTACTGTCCTATACCAATTTTTTATTTCGTTTCCTTATGTAATACATGAGTTTTACAAAAAGAACAATACTTCTTAACTTCTAACTTCTCTGTGTGCTTCTTTTTATTTTTAGTGGTTGTATAATTTTTCCTCTTACAATTGGTACATGATAAATGGATAATCTCTCTCATAATTTACTTTTACCCTTTTAATTTTATTCTAATACTTCTGTAACAAC
>JAOAGA010000113.1 GCA_026415985.1 Pseudomonadota bacterium
GATTATAATCTTGTTAAATATGGTTGTTCAAAATGTCATTCCGGTTCGGACCCTTTTATAAAAAAAATTTTACTCGAAAAGGAAGCACTAACAAGATCAATCACCGAATTTAAAGAAGGTCTATCTAATGTTAGTCTTGATAAAAAAGACAAAAAAGTAATATATAAATTCAGAAAGCCAATGGTTGAAAATATATATGCTCTTCAAAATTCCTTTCAAAGTATGGAAAACAACCTGCACGATAGTATGTTGAGAAGGTTTGCAAAACATCAAAAAATAGAAGTTTTTATAGGATTAATATCATTAATATCAATACTATTCCTTCTTTTTCTTCTCTATAAAAAGATAATTAAAGACATATTATTACTAAAAAGAATTGTGAAAAATCTGGAAGATGATAAAGAGATTCTTGATAAAGAGCTAACTTCCTTCAATAATGATGATTTTAAGTTGGTATCTGAAACTCTCATTAATAGTTTTGAAAAACTCAGATCAACAGAAAACCAGTTAAAAAGACAGATTGAGGAAATGGAGAGCATGAACGAAGAGCTTCAGTCTTCAAATCAACAGCTTGAGATGGTTACTGCTGAGTTGGAAGAGATAAAAAATAATTTAGAGAAAAAGGTTCAAGAAAAAACCATTGAGTTGGAAGAAGCCTATAAAGAGCTTGAAAGATCCGAAGCTATAAAAAGTAGTTTTCTACAAAGTATTTCCCATGAGTTTAAGACCCCCCTAACTCCCCTTTTTGGTTATCTGAAACTTATGAAGAACAGAGAGTTAGGAGATATAACACCTCTTCAGGAGCAGAGCCTTAATATTATGCTAACCTGTGCTGAAAAAATTTATAATACTATTGATGATCTGATTCTTCTTACAAA
>JAOAGA010000114.1:0-554 GCA_026415985.1 Pseudomonadota bacterium
TAGTAAGACAAGGGTTCTCTGGGGCCCGCGATTATTGCGGACCACAGGGGAAATTACACTCAACAATGAGTGGGTATCTTAGTATAGATACCCCACTTTTTTTTGAAAATTTCCCCCTGGAGGGGTTCGAAAGATTAGAACCTCCATATGGGGGGAAAATCGTAAAAAAGTTGATAAATGCTATAAAAGGGGTAATTAATAAAATTACCCCTTTTAGGGAAAATATAGAAGGAATATTGAAAGAGGACCTATTGTATGAAGTCCATCCTTTAATAAAAGTTGCAATGAGAGGGAAGATTCATTACCCCTCTTTAAATAAAAGCAATTTTTCCCTGGTAGATCTACCAGGAGAGCTAAAAATACTTCTCCGTTTTGGAGAGTGGGAAAGAAAGCTCCCAAAAACAGGGAAGGTTGAAATTTATAATACTGGGGGGGCTGTAGAAATCGTCGGAGTCGGAGCGGCGGGTGAAGCTTGGAGAGTGTTGTTTGAAGAGAATGAAGCCCAGGGAAGGGCTATTATAATAATAAAAGAAGAAATAGTCTGGGTTTACGAT
>JAOAGA010000114.1:564-797 GCA_026415985.1 Pseudomonadota bacterium
ATAGATACAAAAATAAGTATCATAAACCCAGACTATATGTTTTAAAAGAGAAAAAATTATATCCAACAGAAATGTTCAGAAGTCTTGGAAATATAATATTTCTCTCAGACGAGGACAGGATACCAATAGAAAAAGAAGAGGTGAAAGATCTCTCTGAATACGGAATTGTTAAGGTTGGTGAAGAGGAATATTATAGCCAAGACTACGGTCTCGTCTGGGCACCTCCACAATAC
>JAOAGA010000115.1 GCA_026415985.1 Pseudomonadota bacterium
CTACTATATTGATTTTATTACCAAAGTGGCTGAAATTATCTGTGTGTTTATCAGCGTTTAGGCTATGACACTCATAACATCCAACAACGACTTTAGATAGATTTTCTGGAATATTTTTAGCACTAACTCTTTTTTCCATGTCTGGTTTTTTAATGCCCTCTTCTGGAGTGTTTTTTGCATGCCTGCTTTTTAGCCAGTCATAAACAATACTTGGTGTGTACTGCTTATGACAGCCAATACACTGCCTTGTTTGAGAGCTTGTGTTCTTTGGTAGTTCTAAATCTTGTGAATTAGCATAACCAGCAAACAAGAGATAGAGAAAATAAATAAAACACACTTTCTTCATGCTGTTTCCCCCTTCAAATCTTTCTATAATTGAAAATTAGCATAAGATTTTGTTTTGTCAATATGTCGATTAAAAAAGATTAAAAATAGGTATATATATTAACCAGTTAAAAGATATGAGATAAGAATAGGTAATTTTTCTAAGTAGGTGACTAAAGAGTTAAGAAAAAGGTCACCTGCTTTAGGGAGAGAGATAATAAGGAAGGTACTTGATAGTAATAATGGTAATGTTTCACTGACAGCGAAGATACTTAATATAAGCAGGAATACGGTAAGGAGAGCAAGAGATGGTGATTTAGAAGATAAGAGTAGGAGACCAAAAACATCACCGAAAAAGATATCTGCTGAGATTGAGGAGATTATTATCAAATATGCAAAAATTACTGGTTTTAGGTATAGACGTCTTTCTAAATATATCAGGGATAAGCTAAACATTCATATCTCAGA
>JAOAGA010000116.1 GCA_026415985.1 Pseudomonadota bacterium
GGGCTCTACTCTGCAATTGTCGATTCATATGACAAGGAACTGATGGAGTATGCAAACGGCGGATTATCAGACATAGAGGAGCTCGTCTTCAAAATGATGGATGGCTATGAACCCGATATGAATAGTCTTACTCCTAAACAGAGGGAGTATGCTAAATCAGTTAGAGTATTGTTAGGAAAAGTTTTATATTCCCATTCCTGGTTAGAAATCTAAGATTGTTAGCCAATTTTAAGCCACTTTTAATAGGAAGCCTACCATTCCAGAGCCCCGATGAGGCTCTGGAGGTAGTCTTTTCCTATTGTCCTAAAAGTCCTTCCTGGCCTCAACTGCCAAAACTTTCAATATATGAATCAATGTCATATCAATACTTAGAGGGTATTCCGGGTTGGATAACGGATAATGACAATATATATTTTGCTGAGCCACATGAGATAAAGAATTTAGATGAAATAATTGATAGTGTTGCTAAAAATAATTTAATTAGTTTTTCAATCAGCAAAAAATTCTCTGCAACCTTCGAAAAATTTATCGAGAAAATTAAGGAAAATAATTCGGTAGAAATTGTTAAGGGACAGGTGATAGGTCCTCTAACATTTTTAACCTCTCATAAAAAAAAATCAAATCAGCTTTTGATTTCCGATGATTTTTATAAAGAAATTATTCCTAAAGTATTAAAACTGAAGGCAGATTATCAGGTCTGGGCTTTTAATAAATCCAGTAAAAAATCAGAAAAAATAATTTTTTTTGATGAGCCCGTTCTTTCTCAGATAGGGTCTGCAGTACTGAACT
>JAOAGA010000117.1 GCA_026415985.1 Pseudomonadota bacterium
GTACTGAATATAATCCTTCCATCGTAAGATTCTTTTTTGTCAAAGTGGATCCATATGGAAAAAATATAGGGTACAAATCGAATATTTCAATTCCAAATGAATATGTGGAGACATTTAAAGAAATAGCACTGAAAAGAAAAGCTACTATTGGAAACATTAAAAATAGCGGTTACAAATTTAAATTTTTAATCATTCCCAAGGAGTATGGATCTATTATCGTATTTCTTGACTCGAGTGTTGAAGAAGAAATGCTTAAACCGCTTATTATTACCTGTACTTTCATTGGGTTATTATCTCTGGCATTAGTTTTCATCATCAGTCTTTTCCTTGCCACTAAATCCATCCGACCAATAAAAACATCCTGGGAAAAGCAGGCTGTTTTTATTGCAGATGCATCTCATGAACTCAGGACACCCCTTACAGTTATCAATTCCAATTTGGAAATCGTAATGGAAAATGAAAGTGATACTGTTGGTAGTCAGAACAAGTGGCTTGGCAACATTCAAAGCGAACTTGAACGCATGACTAAACTGGTTGATGATTTATTATTTCTGGCAAGAGCAGATGCTGAAGATGAAATTCCTAAAGATTATTTTGATATAAGCAGTTTACTCATTAAAGTATGCGATTCTTTTATGCCTCTTGCAAAAAAGAAAGGCTTACACCTGATTTTGGACAATAAAGATAACATTACAGCATATGGTAACGAATTTCGAATCAAGCAGCTTATAGCAATATTATTGGATAATGCAATAAAATATAC
>JAOAGA010000118.1 GCA_026415985.1 Pseudomonadota bacterium
CTTGTATTATTAAGCCATCAATCTGAGCCGATTTCAGATGAGGCAGGATCTCCATCAGTTCATGCATTTCATTCTCAAATATTAATGTATTTAGTGCTATATAAAGCTTCTTGTTAATTTTCTTTTTAATTTCCGATGCTTTGTATAGCTCTTCAATTGTTAGATTTTTTGCCCTTGCCCGGGCAGAGAATTTTTTTAGACCTGCATATACCGCATCTGCACCTGCATCAAAGGCACAGATAAGTGTTTCTAAGTCTTTAGCTGGAGCAAGTAGTTCCATATTAAAGGTTATATTGTTTGATTTTATATCTGAGAGTGCTTCTGTCGATAGACAGAAGTTTGGCGGTTTCGCTTTTGTTGCCACCGCATTTTGCCAATGCATCTTTGATTATTGTTTTCTCAATGTTTTCAATATATTTTTCGAGCCCTATCTTATAAACATCTGAATAATTAAGTTGGTCTATGTTACTTATTTTTTTTGATAGCTCGACGGGGAGATGTTCAACATCTATTATTTCCGTATCTTCCAAAAGACAAATTTTTTCAATAATATTTCTTAACTCTCTGACATTGCCGGGATAATCGTATTCAAGAAGCACCTTTTCAGCCGATGATGTGAATCCTTTAATTTTTTTCTCATAATGTTCATTAAAGTTTATGAGAAAGTATTTTGCAAGGAGCATTATATCTTCTTTCCGTTCTCTTAAAGGAGGCACTTTGATCTCGACAACCTTTAGGCGGAAATAAAGGTCTTT
>JAOAGA010000119.1 GCA_026415985.1 Pseudomonadota bacterium
TGAATTAAAAATACCTTTCCAATTATATATTTGACCTTGTTTCTCTGAAGTCCTCCAATAAAATGCCACCTTACAGGAATAGACAATTCCATCTTTTTAAGCATTTCCTGAACATAGTTTTCTCCAACATCTTCCACTCCAAGTTCAAACAGTTCCTTAACGACGCTTTCAGGGTGAGTTTTTGTAACCGCTATCAAGGTTACACTATCACTCCTTTTAGATATCAAAAGTGCCCTTTCAATCCGCCTTTTTATTTCCAATAACCTTTCTTTTATATTCATAGCTTTTTTTTATAAAAAGTTTTTCATCAACATTACCGTCATTAACTAATTAATGTTTTGCAACTCGCTACCTGTAACCTATAACCTTAAGTTTTAATAAATCACTTACAATTTCAGTTAGTGGAAGACCTATAACATTTGTCGGTGAGCCTTCAATCTTTTCTATCATAAATCCACCTATTCCCTGAAAGGCATAGGCACCCGCCTTGTCCAAAACATTTTCCGAATTGACATAGTTTTTTATCTCTTTTCTTTTCATAGGTTTAAATTTCACGTAAGTTCTGACTGTCCTCAGGATTTTTTTATCTAAGTGAGGTAAGTAAATACAGTAAGATGTAAAAACTGAATGCCACTTTCCCTCTAACCTGCTCAAGATATCTATGGCATCATCTAAAGAAACGGGTTTGCCTATAACCTTCTTTTTTAAGGCAACAACGGCATCTGCGGATATTATCACACCGCGTTCTATATATG
>JAOAGA010000011.1 GCA_026415985.1 Pseudomonadota bacterium
GATAGCCCTGACCGATAGCAAAAGGTATTGTATCACCATTATACCAGGGTTTTTTGTATTTTTTTTGTTTCCATTCCGGTGAGGGTACAATCCCTTCCAGCTCACCGGGCAGATTAATTCCTGTTTTTTCTCCCAAACCTAAAATTTTTGCATAGTGAGCTATTTTTTGAGCCCCCAACTTTAGTGCCACTTCGTAAAAGAATACATCACAGGACTCTACCATAGCCTTATGAACATCAACCTGTCCGTGTCCGTGATCTTTCCAGCATCTGAAATCTCTGTTACCCACACGTTTTTTCCCATTGCAGTAAAAATGAGTATTTCTATTTATGATACCTTCTTCCAATCCAGCTATTGCAGTTATAAGTTTAAAGGTTGAGCCCGGTGGGAATATGCCCTGAATTGCCTTATTTTGCAGAGGGTGAAAGGGATTTTTTACAATATTTGACCATTCCTGTGAAGGAAAACCTCTGACAAATATATTGGGGTCAAAATTGGGATGAGAAACAAGAGCAAAGATCTCCCCGGTCTTAGGCGACATGGCTATCACCGCACCGTTTTTATCAGCCATAGCTTTTTCTGCTGATTCCTGTAACTTCCAGTCAAGGGTTAGTTTTACGCTTCCCCCTGAAACAGGGTCTAATTTATAAAGTACCTTTTTCTTTCTCCCAGCTGCATCTACTTCTACTTTCTCAACGCCGTCAAAACCTCTTATATAATCTTCCAGTTGTTTTTCCAAACCGTATTTACCTATTTTGGATCCCATGGGATAATTTTTTTTAAGTTTTTCTACCTCTTTATCCGTTATTTGTGAAACATAGCCAAGCAAGTGAGAAGCGAAATTTTTGTAAGGATAACTTCTCTCAGATTTATAATTTATTTTCACACCCTTTAATTTCCATTTTAATGCTTCTATTGATACAATCTGAGTTCTGTCCAAATTTTCATATAAAACTACAGGATAAAACTTAGGGGTAATCCTTGATTTTTCCGAATAGTCCTTTAAAACGGCCTCTTTAGTTTTGTTAAAGATTTTTGAGATCTCATTAAAAACCTCATCACTGTTAATTAACTCTTCCCTGATTATTTCCAATTGAAAGGTAGGAGAGCTGGAAGCAATAATATGACCGGTTCTGTCATAAATTATTCCTCTTGGTGCAGGAATTTTCAGGTTCCTGATTCTGTTTTTTTCGGCAAGTTCAAGATAGTAGGAATGAAAAATTATCTGCAAAAACCAGAATCTTACTATCAGCAAGATAGAAATTATTGCAATTGCATTTATTATAAGTGCTAATCGTTTTTCTAAGAGTGGATGACTGTCAAGGGTTATGTGAATCTTTTTCATATTTTTTTTGCTACTGCGAAAGAAAGATAGTTTACAAGCTTAATCAGGTAAAAGGATACAACTCCGCCTGAAAGAGCGTATATCAGTATATAAAGGAAAACATTTTGATCGATTTTTATATCCTTTGAGTTTAAGAAGAAGAGCAACAAAGCTTTAATAAAAAGCATTGATGTTGTAATGATTAATAAGAACGGTTTTGAATTTATGTGAAAGGTATTTTTAAATAGCGAGACCAAAAGATATACTAAAAGAGCAAAATTAATGTTTATAAGTACAAAACCCTGGGACAGACCTGTTAACAGAGCAAAAAAGACGGTAAAAAAAACAGAACTTATACCCCCATAAGTTACAGAAAATATAGTAGCAGGAATGAGAATATCAAATTTGATGAGAAAATAGGAGCTAAAATAGCTTAAAGATTCCAAAATTATAAAAAAAATGTAAAAAAATACATAACCTATAAATTTCATTTTGATCTTTTATAATCCTTAACAACCATTACTTCTTTTAATCGCAAAACATCAACATATGGAATAACAAATGCTTCAAGAAAATAGGAGCCGAAGGGTTTATTAATCTCCACTATATAGCCAACGGGGATCCCCTGGGGGAAACTGTTATCAAATCCTGAAGTTATTAGTGTTTCTCCGGGAGAGAACTCTTCATATTTAGGAACATAGTTTAGTTTGAGAACAGATGTGCCTGTTCCCGATACAAGGGCGAGTATATCGGATTTTTCACCTCTGACATCACAGGCAAAATCCTGATCCACAAGTAATATTATCTTGGATGTCTTTTCATAGACTTCTGAGATCTTCCCTACTAATCCATCTTTGGTTATGACAGGCATCCCCGCTTTGAACCCAAGATCAGCACCACCATCTATTATCAGAAATTGATGCCAGAGCATAGGATTTCTGCCCACAACTTTGGTTACAGTAATCGAAAAGGGATAGTTTTCTTTAAGTTTTTCTAACTTCAGTTGACCTTCAAGGTCTTCAATCTGCCTTTTCATAAGCAGAATTTCTGCCTGCAAAACTTCATTTTCCCGTTTAACGGACTGAAGATCTTCGTATGCTTTTGAAAGACCGAGAACCTTTTCTTTTTTCTCGCCTATGTATATAATTGTCTTATTTATAAGATAGGCTGGATATATAAAAAACCTTAAAAAAGATATATTCTCCCCTGATTTATATCTATTTGAAAAGACTAAATAAAACAAATTAAAAGCTAAAAGGATAATTAAAAGGACATAGAACGTCCTTTTTAATCTTCCATGCATATCAAACCTGAACGGATACTTCTTTAAGAAGATCTAATTTATCGAGAACGCTTCCGGAGCCTCTGACAACACAAAGCAGTGGGTCATCGGCAATAATTATTGGCAATCCGGTTTTTTCTCTTAAAAGTATATCCAGATTTTTGAGAAGTGCACCACCACCAGCCAGTACAATCCCTCTGTCTACTATATCAGAAGCTAACTCTGGAGGTGTCTTTTCAAGGGCAACCTTAACTGCTTCCACAATGGCGTTAACGGGCTCGCTTAAGGCTTCTCTAATCTCATCGGAGTTGATTTCCAAAGTTTTAGGAATACCATCAACGAGATCCCTTCCTTTAATAGTCATTGTTCTTGTTTCTCCGTCCGGATAGGCATTACCTATACTGATTTTAATCAGTTCAGCAGTTCTCTCACCAATCAGAAGACTATACTTTCTTTTTATATACTGTATTATAGCCTCATCCATCTTGTTGCCTGCTACTCTTACTGACTGGCAGTAGACAATACCAGATAGTGATATTACTGCAACTTCTGTAGTCCCACCGCCTATATCAACAATCATATTTCCTACGGGTTCTGTAATGGGTAAACCAGCACCAATAGCAGCAGCCATAGGCTCCGGTATCATATAAACTGCCCTCGCTCCCGCTGACTCTGCAGACTCTTTAACTGCTCTTCTTTCTACGGGTGTTATGCCAGATGGTATTGATATTACAATTCTTGGTCTTATAAAACTCTTCCTTTTATGAATCCTCTGAATAAAATACCTTAGCATGGCTTCCGTAACTTCATAGTCTGCAATGACACCATCTTTCATAGGTCTTATGGCAATAATATTTCCCGGCGTTCTACCTAACATCTCTTTGGCTTCCTGGCCAATGGCCAGTATCTTTTTACTGCCACTAATATCTTTTTGAATGGCAACAACTGTAGGCTCTGAACTTACTATACCCTTTCCTTTTATGTAAATAACTGTATTTGCTGTCCCCAAATCAATGGCAACATCATTGGAAAACCATCCAAAGAAAGAATCAAACAACATCTTTTTCCTCCTATTATGATTTAAACATTTTATTTTATTACAAAAATTAAAAAAAGAGAAAAAAAATTTGCTAAAGCTCTCTTTAAAAACTTATGACATAATCCATTGATTAACCATGACCGATTGCCTTTATTTTTATAAGTTAATATAATTTAAAAATCGGTTTTAACATGAAAAAGGTGAGACTGAACAAAAAGTTTGTTCCAAAAGCCTTTTATCTCTGGATTTTTTCAAATGAGATAGAGGACAGGTTAAGTAAGTATGAAGCGGGGGAACTTGTTGAAGTCTATCTTGCAAACGGAAAGTTTTACTGTATAGGTTATATAAATCCAAAATCTCTTATTGCAATTAGAATATTATCGTTTGTTCAAAGAGATATAGATAAAGATTTCTTTATAGAACGAATCGAGACCGCCTATAAACACAGAGAATTAATTAATTATACCGGTTTTGATGCCTACAGACTTTGTTACAGCGAAAGCGATTTTTTGCCCGGCCTTATCATAGATAAATATAATAAATTCTTTGTCGTTCAGACATTAACTGCGGGTATGGATAAGATATATCCGGTTGTTAAAGAGATTTTAATAGAAAAGTTTAAGCCGGAAGGGATAATTCTGAAAAATGATTCTAACTTCAGAACATTGGAAGGCATTGAAAAAAATGTTAGTGTTGATTATGGAAAATACGAGGATACGATTGTCATAGACGAAAAAGGTGTTAAATACACCCTGAATTTGTTATCGGGACAAAAAACAGGATTTTTCCTCGACCAAAGGGAAAACAGGATATATTTAAGGAACCTTCTGAAAAACAGGATAATTAATAAGATTCTTGATTGTTTTTCCTATTCGGGAGGTTGGGCCTTTAGTGCAGGCATATCTTCCGACGGAGAGATTATTTGCGTTGATTCCTCAGAGGGAGCCATTCAGTTAATAAAGAAAAATTCAGAAATTAACAGAAGAAGAGTAACTGTCTTTAAAGAAGATGTTTTTGACTTTCTTAAGAAATCTCACACAAGAGGAGAAAAATTTGATTGTATTATACTCGATCCACCTGCCTTTATTAAAAGCAGGTCAAAGATAAAAGAAGGGTTAAAAGGCTATAAGGAGATAAACCAGAGAGCCATGAGACTACTTAGTAAAGGTGGTTTACTTGTGACTGCATCTTGTTCTCACCATATGGAAAGGGAACAATTCATACAAATGCTTAAGGATTGTGCTAATGATTCAAAAAGGAGTTTCAGAGTTGTTCACAGAGGTTATCAGGCTCCTGATCATCCTATTTTGTTGAACATGCCAGAGACAGATTATCTTAAAGTAGTTTTTCTTGAAAATATTGATTGATAGTCTTGATAGCTAAAAGGCGGTTAAGAATCTTTGTTTAAGAACTGAATGTTTTTTAAGTGGAGCTGAGCGGAGTCGAACCGCCGACCTCTTGAATGCCATTCAAGCGCTCTCCCAACTGAGCTACAGCCCCAGATTATTTTATGATATTACAATTTGAGAAGGCTTTTAGTCAAGAAAAATCATTGAAACAGGATATTTTTAACAGAAAAGGCAAGTTAAAATCTGATTTTTCTTAGAAAAGAATTGTGAAGTTAAGTTTTTAAAAAATTTGTTATTCTTAACTTAAGCGGAGAATATGATTACCGTTTACAGAGATTGTTTTTTTCTGCTATCATTAAAACGTTTTTCTAAGCATAAAAAGGATACAGAGGAGGTTTTATGCCCGAAATAAACAAGGATCTTGTTAAATATGTGGCAGGACTTGCAAGATTAGCCTTTGATGAGACAGAACTGGAAGATTTTACTAATAAATTTAAAAATATTCTGAATTATGTTGAAAAATTGGGTGAATTAAATGTGGAAGATGTTTCTCCTACCTATCATCCAATGCCTGTAAATTATGCCATGAGGGAAGATATTGTGAAAAAATCTCTGGACGTTGAGAGGGCGCTTTTAAATGCACCAGACAGAAAGGATGATTTTTTTAGAGTTCCTAAGGTAGTTGATTAAAGGGGGAATGATGGAGTTAAAGGACTTAAGTCTTTCTAAGATATCAGAACTACTTGACAAAAAAGAGACAACTTCAAGAGAGATAACAGAGGTTTTTCTTAAAAAGATAGAAGAGATGGATAAAAAAACCAATGCCTTCATTACGGTCTGTTATGAAAGGGCGGTTGATATGGCAGATACTGCCGATAAAAGGCGGGCTAAAGGAGAGAGAGGCAGATTTTTAGGAGTGCCGATCGCTGTTAAGGACAATATATGCACTGAAGATATTAAAACAACCTGTGCTTCAAAAATATTACACAATTTTATACCACCCTATTCCGCTACGGTAGTTGAAAAACTCCTTCAGAAGGGTGCAGTAATACTTGGGAAGACAAACATGGATGAGTTTGCTATGGGCTCGTCAAATGAGACTTCTTATTTTGGACCTGTGAGAAATCCCTGGGATTTGGAAAGGATTCCCGGGGGTAGTAGCGGGGGAAGTGCGGTGTCTGTAGCAGGGTTGGAATCCCCTGCCTCTTTGGGCAGTGATACCGGTGGGTCAATAAGACAACCTGCCAGTCTCTGTGGTGTTGTGGGGCTAAAGCCTACCTATGGTAGAGTTAGCAGGTTTGGACTTATTGCCTTTGGTTCTTCTTTAGACCAGATTGGTCCACTTACCCGGAATGTCAGAGATTGTGCTTTACTTCTTGAAGAGATTGCAGGCTATGACGAGAAAGATTCAACTTCACTTCCTGTTGAGGTTCCGCAGTATAGCTCACTTCTTACGGGAAATATAAAGGGGTTAAAACTTGGTGTTCCTAAGGAGTATTTTATTGAAGGGATGGAAGAAGGTGTTACAAAAAGAATAAAAGAGGCAATAGAGGTTTTCAAATCATTAGGTGCTGAGATAGTAGATATTAGTCTTCCCCATACTGATTATGGTATAGCAGTTTATTATCTTATAGCTACCGCAGAAGCGAGCTCAAATCTGGCAAGGTTTGATGGGGTTAAATACGGTTATAGGGCTGAAGGATTAAAGGATTTGAAAGAGATGTATATCAAAACCAAAAAAGAAGGTTTTGGAGAAGAGGTAAAAAGAAGAATTATGTTAGGGACCTTTTCTCTCGCCTCTGGTTACTATGATGCTTATTACAACAGGGCAAGCAAAGTAAGAACACTGATCAAAAGAGATTTTGAAAAGGCCTTTGAAAAGGTTGATGCTATAATTTGTCCAACCTCTCCTACTACTGCCTTTAAATTAGGGGAGAAGACCGGAGATCCCATCAAGATGTATTTATCTGATGTTTTTACAATAAATGTTAATCTGGCGGGAGTTCCTGCCATATCAATACCCTGTGGTTTTGATGAAAAGAATCTTCCCGTTGGTATCCAGATTATCGGCGATTATTTAAAAGAAGCAGATATTATGAATATTGCCCATGCCTATGAAAAGGCGGTAAGCGGTTTTAGGTTTTCTCCTTTTATTTAAAAAACGGAGGTATTTGATGTCATACGAAGCGGTTATAGGGCTCGAGGTGCATGCCCAGTTACTTACAGACAGTAAGATTTTTTGTAATTGTTCTACTAAGTTTGGCTCAAACCCTAATTCACAGGTATGTCCCATTTGTTTAGGGATGCCGGGTGTTTTGCCTAAACTTAATAAAAGGGTAGTTGAGTTTGCGGTTATGCTTGGACTTGCTACAAACTGCAGGATAAATAAAAGCTCTTTATTTGCAAGAAAAAACTATTTTTATCCTGATTTGCCAAAGGGCTATCAGATTTCCCAGTATGAGTTACCAATCTGTGAGAACGGCTATATTATTATAAAGGTTAAGGGAGAGGAAAAACGTATTGGTATTACAAGAATCCACATGGAAGAAGATGCGGGTAAGCTAATTCACGAAGGTGGGGCAAGTCTGGTAGATTTAAACAGAACAGGAACCCCGCTTCTCGAGATAGTTAGTGAACCTGATCTAAGAACCGCCGAAGAGGCGGTTGCCTATCTAAAGGAGTTAAGACAGATCTTACTTTATTTAGGTATCTGTGACGGTAACATGGAAGAGGGAAGCTTCCGGTGTGATGCCAATGTGTCTGTCAGAAAAGCGGGGGAGACAAGGTTCGGAACCAAAGCTGAACTTAAAAATATAAACTCTTTTAGATTTATTCAAAGGGCAATTGAGTATGAGATAGAAAGGCAGATAGATCTTATAGAAAGCGGTGGCAGGGTAGTTCAGGAGACCCGGTTATTTGATTCTTCGAAGGGTATTACAATCTCAATGAGAGGTAAAGAAGAAGCCCATGATTACAGATACTTTCCTGATCCCGATTTAATGCCCGTAAGTTTTGATGAAGGTTTTGTTGAAGAGATAAAGGCGAAACTACCGGAAATTCCCTATGATAAGAGAAGGAGGTTTATTAATGAATATAATCTCCCTGAGTATGATGTGGAGATAATCACAACCGATAGAGATATAGCAGATTTTTTTGAGGAAACTGCCAGATTATTTAATAATCCGAAGACAATAAGCAATTTTATAATGACAGAAATTTTAAAGGAGCTTAACGAGAAAAAGATAGGGATAAGAGATACAAAAATAACCGCATCGCTTTTGGCTAAATTACTGACCTTGCTGAACGAAAACAAGATAAACACAAACGGGGCAAGGGCAATATTACCAAAGGTTATGGAATCAGGCAGAGATCCGGAAAGCTTTATAGAGGAGTTAGGGCTTGCTCAGATATCAAATGAAGATGAGATTCTGAAAATGATAGATGAGGTGTTAAAAGAAAATCAAAAGGAGTTGCAGGAATATCTTTCAGGTAAAGATAAACTTTTTGCCTTTTTCGTTGGACAGGTAATGAAAAAAAGCAGAGGAAAAGCAAACCCGAAACTTTTAAACGAGCTTATAAAAAAGAGGTTAGATGAGTTAGCAAGTAAATGAGCTAATGGAATTTCTTGAAATAATAGAGCTGATTTTTATTGTTTCAGCGATTATTGTTTTTATCTTAACCAAGGTTAATATACCGTCACTTGTTGGCTTCCTCACCGCAGGAATATTGATAGGTCCATCAAGTCTTGGTCTCGTAGGAAATAGTCACAACATAGAGATTATAGCCGAAATTGGGGTTGTCCTTCTTCTTTTCTCCATAGGGATCGAGTTTTCCTTAAAAAAATTATTGAGAATAAAAAAGATTGTCTTTGGTGGCGGTTTACTTCAGGTCTTTATTACTACTTTTTTTGTGTTTCTGATTAGTTTTTATTTTTTTAAAAATATAAAGATTTCTATTTTTCTGAGTTTTCTGATCTCTTTAAGTAGTACCGCTGTAATATTAAAGATTCTCACAGAAAAGGGCGAGTTAGACACACCTCAGGGAAGGACTATGGTTGGTATCCTTATCTTTCAGGACCTTTTCGTTGTGGTTATCATGCTTCTTATCCCCATACTTGCCGGCGGAGACATTACTTTTAAAGAAATTTTTCTTAAAATTTTCAAGGCGGGGTTAATAATTTTGTTTGTTATGGTTGGTTCAAGATTTGTTTTTCCCTATTTTCTTCATCAGATTGTTAAAACAAAAAGCAGAGAGCTTTTTATAATCACCTTGATAGTAATTTGTTTAGGCATAGCAATTTTAACTTCCTATGCAGGGTTGTCTCTTGCGCTTGGTGCCTTTCTTGCAGGACTTATAATATCAGAATCAGAGTATGCCCATCAGGCATTGTCGGACATAATACCCTTTAAAGAGAGCTTTATGGGGCTATTTTTTGTATCAGTTGGTATGCTTATGAATCTTAGCTTTGTTTATAAAAATTTTTTTATAATATTTTTAGGATTGTGTATAGTTGTTTTGATAAAAATTTTAGCCCTTTTAATAATCGGCTACCTTCTTAATCTGTCCCAAAGAGTATCTATAATTACTGCATTTAGCCTTTCTCAGGTGGGAGAGTTTTCTTTTGTTCTTGCTTTTTCCGGAAAGAGCTCTAACTTAATCTCAGATGATATATATCAGATTATCTTATCCATAACAGTTATAACCATGATCTTGTCACCCTTTATGATAAACCTATCCTATAAAATTTCTGAAAACTTAAGTATCTCAAACTTTCTGAAAAATTTTTATAAAAAATCAAAAGATACTGATGATACAAAATCTTTAAAAAAGACAGATCATATAATAATAATTGGTTTTGGTCTTAACGGAAAGAATTTAGCTAAAATTTTAAAAGAGTTAAACATCCCCTACGTTATTCTTGAGATGAACAGTGTAACAGTTACAGAGATGAAAAAAAGAGGAGAGCCCATATATTTTGGAGATGGAACAAGCATTGAGGTTCTGAAACATTTGGGTATAGATAAAGCAAGGGCAGTTGTTGTAGCCATATCAGATCCTTCTGCCACAAGGAGAATCGTATCTATTATCAGAAAGGAAAATAACAGTGTATACATCTTAGTCAGAACAAGATACGTAGCAGAGATTGAAGACTTAAAAAAGTTAGGGGCAACAGAAGTAATCCCCGAAGAGTTTGAAACTTCCATAGAGTTATCTGCAAGGGTTCTTAAATACTATCATTTTCCTACCAATGTTATTCTCGATATGGCAGAAAAATTAAGAAAAGACAGCTATAAAGTCCTCAGAAAAACAAATGTTCCCAAACATAGCTTATATGATCATTCCTTTGCACTGAAAGAGCTTGAGATTGATAGTTACTTGGTAACCAACAGATGTAGTCTGTTGGATAGAAGCATAAAAGAGCTGGAAATAAGAAAAAAAACAAATGTTACTATTATTGCAATCAAAAGAGATGAAAATTTAATCGTAAATCCAAATCCGGATTTTAGATTTTCAGAAAACGACTTAGTGATCTTTGTTGGTAAAGGAAGTGATATCAATAAAGCTGTAGCATATTTTAATGAAGTCTGCGGGGTGGAATGCAAAATATGATATATGTTAATATCATATTGACAATGCAAAACGTAATAAAGTAAACTTAACTCAAAAGATGAAGATAGAGAAAATACTTGTTGCTGAAGATGACAGCGAGGTAAGGTGGTCTCTTGTTAAGTTTTTAAAAAAGGAAGGTTTTTCTGTATCTGAAGCGAAAGATGGTTTAGAGGCCTCAGCCCTCCTGAGTAAAGAAAAATTTGATCTTATCATAACAGATTTAAATATGCCCAATTTTTCGGGCGAAGATCTTTTAAAGCTTTGCAATAAAGAAAATATTAACTCAAAATTCATAATCATCACTGCCTATGGTGATTGTCAGAGCTTCTGGAAAGCCATGAAGATGGGCGTATATGAGTACCTTAATAAGCCCGTTAGCCTTGATGAGCTCCTTTCATTAATAAAAAAGTTAGAGGAAACAGATAATGAAAGAGATTAGAAAGGATATTTTTACAGGGCAGTGGGTGGTATTCAATACCGATTTAAAAGAGAGGATGGTTAACTTCTGGCTAAAAAGGGAGTTTAATGTTCCCAAACTGGCTACGTGTAGCTTCTGTGAGGGCAAAGAAAACGAAACACCACCGGAAACACTTGCCTATCGGAGATCCGGAACAATTCCAAACGGCCCCGGTTGGTGGATAAGAACTTTTAAGAATAAAGATTCTGCATTAATACCCGATGAAGAGCTCGATAGAAGGCCTGTAGGTATATACGATATGGTTACCGGGTATGGTGTTCAGGAAATAATTGTAGAAACGCCGGAACACAGAACACAACTTGAAGAACTGCCTTTTAATCAGGTAAGGGATGTCCTCTGGAGTTTTAAAGAGAGAATATCATCCCTTAAAGCTAATAAAGGTTTTAAGTATGTTCTTGTCTTTAAGAATTTCGGGCTTGGCACCTTTGGTAGTATGGAACATTCACACTCACAGATACTGGCAACTCCTATTATGCCGAGAAAAATAAAAGATGAGCTTATCCAGGCAAAACTCTATTATTCAGATAAAGAAAGATGTATTTTTTGTGATGTCATCAAGCAGGAGATCAGACAAAAAGAAAGAGTTATATATGAAACAGAGCATTTTGTTGTAATAGCACCCTATGCATCAAACTCACCCTACGAGATGTTTATCTTCCCGAGGGTACATAGTGCCCTTTATGAAGACATAACACCTACTCTTGCAAATGATTTAACAGATACGCTCATTATCACGCTTAAAAAACTATCTAAGGTACTGTCTGCTCCGCCATACACATTAGTTATTCATACCGCTCCCAACTTCGTTCCGAGACCGGGATACTGGGGTACCGTTCAGTATGACTACCACTGGCATATAGAAATATCACCAAGACTGTTCCGTCTGTCCGGGCTTGAGTGGGGAACAGGATTCTTTTTTAATCCAATAATGCCTGAGGAAGCTTCAATAGAATTAAAAAATATAAGTGTTTAGGGGGTCTTATGAAATTAAATAAAATATTGTGTCCCATCGATTTTTCTGAGTATTCGGAAAAGGCAGTTTCATATGCCAAGGAACTGGCAAAAACTTTTAATTCGAAGTTGTATATAATGCATGTTATTTATGAACCGGCAGAGTTTACCGGTTTTTACGTTCCTCATATATCATTTGACAAAATAAAGACCGAGATAAAATCGGGCGCCCAGAAGCTTATGGATGATTTCATAAGTAAAAATCTTAAAGATTTTAGTAATTATGAGGTAATAGTTACACTTGGTGATCCCGCAGAAGAGATAGTAAAATTTTCCGATGAAAAGGAAATAGATCTCATTGTTATAGGCAGTCAGGGAAAGAAGGGTTTAGAGAAGGTTGTCTTTGGTAGCACTGCAGAAAAGGTAGTCAAGAGGGCAAACTGCCCCGTTATGTGTATAAAGCCAAGCAGAGAATGATTAAGATTAGTTTTAAGACGAATCGTGGCAAATATTTATTTGCAGGGGTAGTAGCGGGTATTTGTGCGCCCCTCGGCTGGATAACCATTGCCCTTCTAACCTTCAAACCCTACAATATAGATTTTGGAGAGCATTTTTTTAATTTTTTCAATAGTAACTATAACTTGTCACTGATTTTTTATTTAAGCACCTCAATTATTGTGCTTGGCACACTTGGCTATATCATAGGTTTTAACAGAGATAAGCTACTTCAGCAAAACAGTGAGCTTGAAAAAAATAAACAGGAGATTCAGACAAGAGAGATAGAATATAAAACAACCCTTGAGAATATCAGGATAAAAACCAACAGGCTTCTTGAGGCTACCAAAAAAATTCAGGAATCTCCTAATATTAATGCGGTTCTTCAGGAAGTGGGGAAGTGTGCTCACGAAATACTTGGTTTTGACAGAGTAAATATTCTCCTTGTTAGTGAGGAAAAAGGGATAATATACTGTGTTGTTACCTATGGGACGAGAGACCCAAAAGAAAAGATCTGGGTTCCCTTTAATAATGAAGGAGGACTTCTTTTCAGAGCCATTCACGATAACAAGACCTATCTGGTAAAAGATATAAATGACTATCCCGATGATTTTCATCTGCATCCACCTTATAGCAATATCGAATCCTTCAGGACAAAATCTTTTTTCTGTCTCCCCTTCCACAGGTTGGGTAAACCTATAGGGGTAATCAATGTTGATAATAAATATAAGAAAAAGGTTGCATCTGAAGACGAGTTAGCGGTTCTTACGGTTTTATCACAACAGGTATCTCAGGCAATAACAAATATATATTTTATGGAAAGCATAAACGGTGTTTCAAAGGAGCTTGAAGACACCTTTAAAATGATATTAAAACAAAAGGAAAAACAAGTAGAGATGTTCAGTAAGTTTAGAGAGACAATTGTTGACATAAATGAAGGTTATAATTTCCTGAATTCTAATATTCATAATCTTTTTCAGTCTCTTGAAAGGAGTGTCTCCTCAATTGCTCAGATACATTCATCAATAGCAGAAACCTCAGGTGCTCTGAAAAATCTCTACAAATACACGGAAGAGCTGGCAACTACTGCAATAGAAATGAAAGAGTTGGGTGAAGAAATTGCCACATCAAGTAAGGTTTCAATTGAAAGCAGTATAAAATTAAACAGCAAGGTTCAGGAAGGAAGTAAAGTAATATCAAATATTTATAGCTTTGCCGACAACGTTAGAAAAACTCTTGATATCTCAAGGTCGCTTTTTGAGAAATATAGAAATACCATACAAAGTGTCTATCAGATAGTTCTTACAATTACATCCATTACGGAGCAAACAAATCTTTTGTCTCTTAATGCCTCAATAATAGCCTCACAGGCGGGTGAGTATGGTAAGCCCTTTGCGGTTGTTGCCAATGAAATTAAATCTCTGTCTGAAAGGACTAAGTTTTCTGCTCAGGAAATAAAAACAATTGTTGATCATCTTAAAAGCGAATCTGAAGAGTTTATCGCTAATATAGAGCAGACCTATCTTATGGTAGAAGACGGTATAAAGATTGCCACTAAATCAAATCAGATTTACGAAGAGTTAAGGGACCTTTCGGAAAACACAAAGCATCTCAATGAGAAGATTGAAAAGGCGGTATTTGAGCAGTTGTCAGGTGTTACCTATATGACCCAATCTATTGAAGAGATAAAGGATTCTACAAAAAAAATAGCATCGGCAGGAGAAGAGCAGGAAAAGGGTAGCAATCAGATAGTTTCTGCCAATGAAGATATTAAAAACTTAGCTAAAGATGTTCTTTCTGCCAATGACAAGGAGTATGAGGATTTTAAGATAATCTCTGTTATGTTTAAAGATGTGAGCGATTTCATAGAGAGGATGTTTTTAGAGATAGATTCCAAAAACAAAGAGATAGAGCGCTTAATTGAAGATTTAAAGATATATTTCAAATAAGATGAGTGAAAATCTTTTTATTATTGATGACGATGAAGAGATATTAAATCTTCTTACCCTTGCTCTTTCAAGGTCCGGTTTTAATATTGAAACAGCGAATAATTACGGAGAAGCAATAGCCAAAATCGATAGAGGATACATACCCGATCTTGTTCTTATGGATTATTATCTGCCCGGTCTTGACGGAATATCTTTAGCTGGTGAGTTCTTGAAAAAGGGGGTTAAGTCACCGGTTTTTTTGTTTACTGCTGCCGATAGTGATGTTATAAACCTCTCAGACTGTCCTGAAAATGTAATTGATATTATCAGAAAACCCTTTAGTTTTGAGGAAATAGTTCAAAAACTTAACCAATCTAAAAGATACAATAAACTTTTTCTGGATAAAGAAGAGGTAACTGATAAAAAAAATCAGGTTGTCGATCTGAATAATGATTTATATACCCAAAAGATTTCGGACATACAGAAGTTCTTAGATATAGTTTCTCACAAAATAAAAAACTCTCTGCAGACAATTACCAATTATGTTGAGTTACTAAAGAAGGGTTATATTGACGAAGAAGATAAAGACAGGGTTTTCCAGACTATATTAGATAAGGTATCGCAAATCAAACATGAGCTTGATATTCTTAAAAGACCCGCAGAGTTTTATTACGAGGAAGATTTTTCCTTAAAAAATGTTATAAGAACGGTATTATCAGATTTAAAAAAGGATATAAAAGCCAGAGATCTTTATATAAAGACGGATTTTCAAAAAAATCTACCCCTTTATTATGGCAGAAGAGGTATTTTTGCGGAGTTTTTTTTGGAGTTTTTCGGGAAGATAGTTAATTGTTCGGAAATGTCAAGCAAGATTCATATTTCTTTAAGTCAGGATAATGATGAGTATTTGATAAATGTTATTCAAAGCGAGGTCTCACAGACTTGCAGGGATTTATATAATTATTTCGAGTTAAGCTTGAAAGACGATAAAGAAATCAGGTTTGCCAAAGCCTTTGTTGATTTTAAAGATCTTGGTTGCAGAATAATAATTGATAAAGATAATGAAGGCCGTGGTATTTATAAGATAATTATACCTAAGAGTTCTAATGTTTCAGATAGAGATTAAGGTCCCTCCTGAAAAGGATAATCTTGAATTCATAAAAGAAAGACTTAGAAATATTACGGGGTTAAAAAAGGACGAAATTACCTTTTTTTCTATAGAAAAAAAATCTCTCGATTCAAGGAATAAATCTTCCGTTCATTGGATTTATAGAATCAACTTTTCTGCATCAAAAGTTATCAGAGATACAGAAGGTCTTAATATCAAAAAAGTATCGGATAGTAAGGCCGATTATAAACCAAAGATCACTATATCTCAAAGAAAGGAGAAAAAGGTTGTTGTAGCTGGCATGGGGCCTGCGGGTATCTTTTGCAGTCTTATTTTGGCTCTGAATAATTTTGAGGTGCTTTTAATAGAGAGAGGTAAAGCAGTTGAAGAGCGGGTAAAGGATGTAGAAATTTTTTTTAAAAAAGGCATTCTTAATGAAGAGTCTAACATACAATTCGGAGAGGGAGGAGCGGGAACATTCTCCGATGGCAAGCTCACCGCCAGAACAAGATACGAGTTTTATGATTTTATTATTAAGGAACTAATTTCAGCGGGAGCTCCGGAAGAAATCAGCTATCTGTATAAACCTCACATTGGTACCGATAAACTCAGGCAAGTTGTTACTAATCTGAGAAAAAGGCTAATAAGCTTAGGTGTTAAAATAAGTTTTAATGAAAAATTAATAAAACCCGTCATAAATAAAGAAAGAAAGGTAGTATCTGCCTTAACAAACGAAAGAGATATCCCCTGTGACGCATTAGTCCTTGCAACAGGAAATGCCAGCAGGGATCTTTACAAAGGCTTATTTGATGAAAATGTATTATTGGAGCCCAAAGGGTTTGCCATGGGCTTTAGAATAGAGTTATCCCAAAAAAGTATAGATAAAAATCAGTATGGCAAAAAAAGTTATCTGTTACCTCCTGCAGACTTTTTTCTCAGCAGATATTTTAATGAGATTAAGGGTAGTATTTATAGTTTTTGTATGTGCCCCGGAGGAACTATAATTCCCGCTTCTTCTGAGAAGGGAGGACTTGTTTTAAATGGGATGAGCAATTATAAAAGAGATGGTCATTATGGGAACGCGGGGCTTGTTATATCAGTCTCGCCGAAAGATTGGAATAATACGTTGTTTGGTGGTATAATTTTGCAGAAAGAAATTGAGATGAAATGCTATAATGCGGGAAAGGGTGGTTACAGGGCACCTTTTTGTACCACCGTTGATTTTGTAGAGAAAAGAATCAGAACTGATAATGCCCCCAGTTCCTATCCGAGAGGATTAACAGCATATCCGCTGTGGGAGATCTATGAAGACAAGTATGATTTTTTTAAAACCGCTCTTTCTGATTTTGATAAAAAAATAAAAGGGATAATCTCAGATAGTACAATATTAATTGCTCCGGAGACAAGAACATCCTCTCCGATAAGAATTAAGAGGGATCAGAATTTTATGTCAGTTAACACACAATTTCTTTTTCCCTGCGGAGAGGGAGCTGGTTATGCAGGCGGTATTATTAGTTCTGCTGTAGATGGGGTTAAGGTTGCTGAAAAGATTATTGATATATTAGGAAGGTAATATGAGCAGAAGATTTATACAAAACCTAAAAGAAAATGAAAGTATTGAAGAAGTTTTTTTCATCAATGAGAAGACATTAGGAATTGGTAAAACAGGAAAACCCTATATAAGTCTGAAGCTCTCTGACAAGACGGGTTTTATGGATGGGAAGATTTGGGATAAAGTAGATTTATTTGCAAACACCTTCGATAAGGAGGACTTTGTTAAGATCAAGGGTGTAACACAGCTTTTTCAGGGATCCCTTCAGTTAGTAATATCAGATATAAAAAAAATTGACTCCCTTGATAAGATCAATATAGATGATTTTATGCCCGATTCAGGTGTTGATATTGAAAAATTATATGAAAGTTTTATGAATATGGGCGAGTCAATCAAAAATATGTATCTCAACCAACTTTTTAAGCTTTTTTTCTATGATAATGAGATTGTCAGAAAGTTTAAGGTTTATCCTGCAGCCAAGAGTTTTCATCATGCCTACAAAGGCGGACTGCTGGAACATTCTTTAAGTGTAGCAAGATTAAGTGATTACGTATATAAACACTATGGGAAAGAGCTTAACAGGGATATCTTGGTTTTTTCATCCCTTTTACATGATTTGGGAAAGATTTGGGAGCTTGATTTCTCCCTTATCCCCACCTATACGGATAAAGGTAAGCTTTTGGGTCACATAGTATTACTTGACGAAGAGCTAACAAAAAGAGCATCTAAAATCAAATCTTTTCCTGAAGAACTACTAATGTATATAAGGCATGTTTTATTAAGCCATCACGGAGAGTATGAGTTTGGATCTCCCAAAAGACCCAAGATAATAGAAGGATTAGTACTTCATTTTTTAGACAATTTAGATGCAAAATTCAATAGTTTTAAGTTTGCCCTTGAGAAAGATAATCAACAGGGCAACTGGACAGCGATTGTCAAAGCCTTCGATCGTCAGTTATTTAAGGGGAAAATAAATATAGATGACGAGTTCACGGAAAAAAAAGAAACAAGGGAAACCAAAGAGGGGTTTAATACGGTGCTCAAAAATTTTAATTTTGAACTATTTAATAATCAGGAGTAAAATTTAAGTAACTATGCCTCAGTCAAAACCTATTGGTTTAATTCTTTTATGGGGTATCTACTTAGCCCTTTTTTATTTTATCTACAAAGTTATAAACCCTTTTATTTATCCTATACTTTGGTCGGCAATATTCAGCATATTGTTTTACCCTGCTCACAGGTATTTTTTAAGGATAACTAAAAACAGAGAAACTTTATCGGCGGTAATGACTCTGCTCGTAATAATCTTTTTGGTAATTATTCCGGGAATCTCTATCGTAACATTGATAATTACAGAGGCTATCGATTTTGCGCAGGAGATCATTCAGGATAAACACATAAATGTTATAGATATCGTTAATCATCCATATATACAGAAGATTCTTAAAAAGATAGAAAATCTTTTACAAGTTGAGACCGTCGATCTAAGGGTTTTTTTTCAGGCCAAGCTGAAGGAAATAAGTTCAGTTGTGGTTTTGAAGGCAGAGCAACTGCTTTTTGAGATACCTTCAAAATTTTTTGATTTCTTTATAATCTTTTTTACAACCTTTTTTATGATCAAGGACGGGAAGGCCTTTGGCGAGTTGCTGAGAAATCTTCTTCCCTTTACCGAAGGTGAGATAAATTATTATTTTTCCAATCTCAAAAAGGTTATACTTGTGACCTTTCTGGGTGTTCTTTTAACTGCCTTCGTTCAGGGGCTTGTCGCTTTTATAGCCTTTTATTTTATTGGAATTAAGTCTTCCTTACTTCTGGGGCTTGCGGTGGCAGTTTCATCCTTAGTCCCCATGGTTGGAAGTGCCCTTGTATGGGTGCCTCTCGCTATTTATCTTCTGGTGGAGGGTATGATATTGAAAGGGGTACTTGTCATAATAGTGGGCGTATTTTTTATAAGTCTTGTAGATAATTTTGTAAGACCAATTTTTTTACATCAATATCTGTCTCTCCATCTTGTTTTAACCTTTTTCAGCCTCTTTGGTGGCATAAAAGCCTTTGGACTTATTGGTATCTTTTTAGGTCCCATAATTATATCAGCCTTTATTGGTTGCTGCCTCTTCTATCAGGAGTTTAAGCAAAAACTTATATCAGAGGAGGTATTAAAAGATGAAGGAAGCTAAATATTTTGAAAAGCTTGAGGATAAAAAGGTTAGCTGTTTTCTCTGCAGACATCACTGTATTATAAAAGAAGACAAAAAGGGTATCTGTGGTGTTAGAAAGAACATAAACGGTTCCCTTTACAGCCTCGTTTATGAGAGGGTAATAGCAAAAAACGTTGATCCTATAGAAAAAAAACCCCTCTTTCATTTTCTCCCCTCAACAAAATCTTATTCAATCGCAACTGTCGGATGTAATTTCAGATGCTTCCATTGTCAGAATTACGAAATATCTCAGATGCCAAGGGAAGAGGATACAATTATGGGGAGCATAATCCCTGTTGAAGATATTGTTGATTCAGCTATTTATTATGATTGCAAGAGCATATCCTATACCTACACTGAGCCGACAATCTTTTATGAGTATGCCTATGATGTGGCTGTTTTAGCTAAACAGAAAGGATTAAAAAATGTTTTTGTAACTAACGGTTATATTGAAAAAAAGCCTTTGGAGGATATTAAACCCTATCTTGACGGTGCAAATGTTGATTTAAAGGGCTTCAGCGAGGATTTCTATAAGAAAGTTTGTGGAGCAAGCCTCAAAGGTGTTTTGGAAAGTCTTATAAATTATAAAAAATTAGATATCTGGCTTGAGATAACCACATTGATAATACCCACCTATAATGATAAAGAAGAGGAGTTAAAGGGAGTTGCAAGATTTATCAAGGCTGAGTTAGGAGAAGAAACTCCATGGCATGTAACCGCCTTTTATCCCACCTATAAACTTACCGATGCTCCTCCCACTCCCGTAAAAACACTCAAGATGGCAAGAGAGATTGGTTTTTCTGAAGGATTAAAGTATGTCTATACGGGAAATATCCCCGGTGAAGAAGGAGAGTCAACCTACTGTCCCCATTGCAGGAAAAAAATCATTGAGAGGGTGGGCTTTAGGGTAAGTAAGTTAGATATTATAAATGGAAGTTGTAAATTCTGTAATAGAGAGATAGCGGGTGTATGGAGTTAGATAGGCTGAAAAGGGCTCAGGAAGACTTAAAAAGTCTTGTCAGGATAACACCATTTAACTTTTTTTCAGGTAATGTAGCGGGTGTTGATTCATCATATATGTTAAAAAATGATGAGATAATATCTACAGCGGTAGTCTATAACACCATTGAAAAAAAGATTATAGAAAGATCTTACTGTAAAAAAAAATTTCTTTTCCCTACATCCCCGGTTTTCTCTCCTTTCGTGAGATTGACTCCACCTTAACCGCCATTATGAAACTTAAAAGTGATTTTAGCCTCATAATCGCAGATGGTCAGGGTATAGCCCATCCGAGAAGATTTGGCATAGCTTCCCATTTAGGTGTTTTGTTAAATATCCCTGCTATCGGATGTGCAAAAAAAAGACTTGTAGGCAAGTTTCAAATGCCCGAAAATATATCAGGGGCTTTTACCTATTTGTATGACGGGGAAGAGAAGATAGGGGCGGTATTAAGAACAAAGGTTAATGTTAAACCCCTTTTTATTTCGCCGGGTCATCTTGTAGATATTGAAAGTTCTGTCAGAATAATTATATCTTTGATCGGAAAATACAGACTGCCCGAACCGGTAAGAGAAGCCCATTTATATGGTAACAAGTTAAGGGTTGAATAGGATGAGATACTATTAAACAGGCAATCTTTAACTTTAAAAATGAATTTTTAATTATTTCGGGGTTTGATGTTATGAGATATTTTTGTTTTGTTATTTTTAATATGTTTTTTCTCTGCACAGTTTCTTTTGCTCAGGTGAAAACTGAGCTTGTTCCGTCTGCGCCGGGGCTTATGCAACCCTATGAGAGGCTTGGAAAGGTTTATAACCCCATCGAACCGGAAAAGGCTGATAATTATATAGAAAGAGGGATTGCTTCTTGGTATGGAGATGATTTTCATAACTACAAAACATCAACCGGCGAGATATATAATATGTATGATATGACCGCTGCTCACAAAACCCTGCCTTTAGGAATATACGTAAGAGTTAAAAATCTTAAAAACAAGAAAGAGTGCATCGTAAGATTAAATGACAGGGGTCCCTTTGTAGATGGAAGAATTATAGATTTGTCTTATAAGGCTGCATTAGAGCTCGATATGGTAAAAAACGGTACCGCACCAGTTGAGATTGAGGTTCTGGGTTTTCCCGAAGAGAAAGACGGAAAAACAGTCTATCTGAAGCCTTCTTCTTTTTACGCAGGAACCTTTAGTATCCAGATCGCAGCATTTAAGATGCTTGAAAACGCTGAAAGATTAAAAAATCAGTTTTTAAAAGAGGGAGTTATCGCAAAGATTGTAGAGTTTAAAAAAAATGATGAACTTTTTTTCCGTGTAAGGATTGGAGAGTTTAAAACAATTGATGAGGCTAAGCTTTATCAGGAGGAGTTAAAAAAGATGGGATACAAGCAGACCTATCTTGTCGGTGAGTAGAATGATTTACTGTAATGCAAAACTCAATCTTTATTTAAAGGTAGTAGGAAAACGGGAAGACGGGTATCATCTCCTTAATATGATCAATGTTCCTATTAGCATTTATGACAGAATGGAAATAGATATAAAAGAAGGAGAGGGAAGATTAATACAAAAATTTGAGCCACCTGTTAATTGCATACCAGAAAAAACAACAATCTACAGGGCCTTTCAGATTATGAAAAAATTTCTTCCTGAAGATATAAATATAGTGGTTAATATTGAAAAGGTTATACCAGAGGGCTCAGGATTAGGTGGAGGAAGTAGCGATAGTGCCTTTTTTATTAAAAAATTAGCTGAAGTCTTTAAAATTGAGATAGATAATAACTTAATTTTTAAGATTGCTAATCAAGTGGGTGCAGATGTGCCCTTTTTTATTTTTAATAAACCAGCCTATCTCGAAGGAATAGGAGAAATGGTTTATCCCTATAAATCATTTCCTGCTCTTAATTTTTTAGTTATAAAGCCTGATTTTTCAATAAATACCGGATGGGCTTACTCTAATGTAAGGGATTTTTCTTTGCCAAATGATACTTTTAAACAAGACTATATAAAAGCAGAAGATATTTTCAGATATATGGAAAATGATCTTGAAAAAATTGCCGAGGGAAAATTTTTTGAGATTAAAAAAATAAAAAATTTTTTGTATAATAATGATGCAAAAAAAGCAATGATGACCGGCAGTGGCTCGGCGGTATTTGGTATTTTTGAAAAAGAAGATGTTATTAAAGATGTTTTTTTAGAAGCAAAAAAGACATTCCCGGAGTATAAAATCTTTAAAGCTCATACAATTGGGGCGTAGGCGAATTGGTAAAGCCACCAGACTTTGACTCTGGAGTTTGGAGGTTCGATGCCTCCCGCCCCAGCCATTCTAAAAGTGAAATAAATAGATGTTTTGGATGGGGGTTAAGAAATGAATATCAGTATAAACACCTTATTTATTCCTTCATTAATTATATTAGCGACAACTTTTGTTTTGTTAATAATAAGAGGCATTGCCTTTAATATACTTCATAAATGGGCTAAAAAGACCGAGACAAAGATAGATGATATCATTATCAAATCTATAAGAACCCCGTCGATTTACTGGAGTATAGCCATAGGGTTTTATATTGGGTTGGCTATGTCCAATCTACCTGAAAAATATGTTTTCTATATTAACAGAGCAATATATATAATCATAATTTTTTCCATTACCCTTGCCTGTGCAAACCTTGCGGGTAAAATTTTTCGTAACTACATACAAAAGTCAGATTTACCGATCCCTACAACGGGATTAGTCTATGGCATTATAAAGGGAGTTATCTTAGTAATAGGTATTTTAATTATCCTTTCAGTCTTAGGGATATCAATCACGCCATTAATAACTGCCTTGGGAGTCGGAGGTTTGGCGGTTGCTCTTGCGTTGCAGGATACCCTTGCAAACCTATTCGCAGGTGTTCATATCTTGATTGAAAAATCTATTAGAGTTGGTGATTTTATCAGACTGGAAACAGGTCAGGAAGGTTATGTGGAAGATATTACCTGGAGGACAACAAGAGTAAGGATGCTTCCGAACAATATGGTGGTTATCCCTAACAGTAAGCTTGCTCAGAGCATTGTAACAAACTATTATTTGCCCGAAAAGAAAATGACCTTGCTTATACCTGTCAGTGTTAGCTACTTTTCTGATGTAGATAAAGTTGAAAAAATTCTTTTGGAGGAAGCAAAGAAGGCAATGGATGAAGTTACAGGGCTTGTTAAAGAGTTTGAACCAGTTGTGAGATTCGTTCCGGGATTTGGTGAAAGCTCTCTTGACCTGACTCTGATTTGTCAGATCTCTGAGTTTACTGATCAGTTTCCTGTCCAGTCTGAACTGAGAAAAAGAATCTTCAGAAGATTCAGGGAAGAAGGCATTGAGATACCTTTTCCTCACAGAACTGTTTATATTAGACAGGGATGATTATGGACTATCAGGGTATAATTATAAGACCACCAAGCGAGGCAGACAGCCTGATTCTGCAGGTAACCATTGGCTGTTCTCATAATAAATGCACCTTTTGTCCCACATACAAGGGTGTGTCTTTCAGATTGAAAGATGAAAAAATTATTGATAAAGATATTGATTTTGCAAGGAAAAGATATGGTCAGTATGTAAGGAGGGTTTTTCTCTGCGACGGTGATGTTCTTATTCTAAAGACAGATTATCTTTTAAACCTCTTTAAAAAATTAAAAAATGCCTTTCCTAATCTTCAAAGAATTGGTCTATACGGCAATGCAAAAAGTGTATTGAGAAAATCAGATGAAGAACTCAGATTATTAAAAGAAAATGGCTTAGGAATAGTTTATTTGGGAGTTGAGTCCGGTAATGATGAGGTTTTGAAAAATATCAATAAAGGCGTAACTTCTGAAGAAATTTTAAAAGCGGGGAAGAGTGTTGTAGAAGCAGGCATAAAACTTAGCGTAACAGTTCTTTTGGGAATCGGTGGGGTAGATCTGTCACACAAACATGCCATTGATACAGGAAAGCTATTATCTGAAATGGAGCCCAATTATATTGGTGCTTTAACGGTTATGGTTATCGAGGGAACGCCTCTTTATAATGAACAGAAGTCTGGAAAGTTTATATTGCCAAAACCCTTTCAGCTTCTTGAAGAACTTAAGATTATGATAGAAAACACTGATTTAAGAACAGGTCTTTTTATGGCTAATCATGCATCCAATTACCTGCCCTTAAAAATCAGACTTCCAAAAGACAAAATACAAACTCTTCAGTTACTCTCAAAAATAATATCTCAGAAAGACGAAAATCATCTTAAACCTGAATATTACAGAGCCCTCTAAAATTTCTCATCACTGCAATTAATTTTAATCTCATACTTATCAGAAATAAGAACAATGGGACCTTTAAATTTAAACCATTGATTTTCTTATATAAAATAATATAATGACTGTATCTTTTTTATTAATGGAGAGGGCAAAGTATGGAGTACGATAAAAAGCTTAATATCTTAATCATAGATGACCACCCCCTTTTCAGAAAGGGGATGATTTCAATCCTTGAAAATTCTGGCATTGCGGAAAAGATACTTGAAGCAGGAAACTTAAAAACAGCATGTGAGTTAATAGATACCGCAAATATAGATTTAGTAACCCTTGATCTTAATCTTCCAGAAGAGGACGGTATAAAGTTATTAAACAGGTATGTGGAAAGGCATTTTAAAATAATTGTGGTCACAACATATAATAGCTCTTTTTTGTTGCAGGAATTATTAAGAAGGGGTGCAGATGGTTATATCAAGAAGGAAAATTTATATGAAAATTTAATAGAAGCAATTAACTGTGTTCTTAATGGCCATGTTTATGTCAATGATGATAACTCTGTTAAAAAGGATGCTCTCAGTCTTGAGGATAAAGCCTCAAGGTATTATTGTTTAACAAATGCAGAAAAGGAAGTGTTCAAATTACTTGCCCAGGGCAAAAACGCAAAGGAAATCGCCCTTGTTCTTGGGAAAAGTTATAAAACCGTAGAAAACCAAAAAAATGCAATAATTTCAAAAATGCAGATAAAGTCTGATTTGGAATTATTTAAAATAGCGATCAGGCTTAATCTGACTAATTTATGATTACTCTGTCTTATCTTTTAAAGAAGAACTATAGAATCATTGCGGGAAGTATAGTTTTAATATATTTTTCCTTTGTAGTCTTGGCTTCCATAATAATGTATCGGATACTTTTAAATAATGCCTTAACAATCGCAACTATAAACGACGCCTATTTTGAAAATTTCAGGCTCGATGTTGAAAACAGAGCTTATACCTCACAGGAAATATTTAAAGATGTGGAAGAGAATTTCAAAAGAGGAGTTCTTAAAAGACCGGATGAAATTCAGAGATACCTGAAAGGCGAGTATTTAGAAACATACGATGTGGCATTTATCTCTGAAAGAGGCGTTATTTTTGATACTACAAATCCAAGTGAAAAGAATTTAGATTTAAGTAAGTTTCCCGATTCTTCCAAGAGCTTTGAGGAGGCAAAAAATACCCGCAGGCTATTAATAGATTATCCTGTATTAAACTC
>JAOAGA010000120.1 GCA_026415985.1 Pseudomonadota bacterium
AGTATTTAAAGACTCTCCATCCAATAGCAGCGTCGGCAGTTTTAAGTGATATTGCTGTAGCAGTTTTCTCACAACTTTCCGCATAGTTAACAATATTTTTCCTGAACTTCTTTTTTTCCTCATCAGTTAAACTATCCTCAATAATCTCCACAGCATAGAGCCCCACACATACATCATGAGGGTTTGCTATAACGATCTTAACGCCCTCTCTTGTTAAATCTTTTAAAGATACAATCTTTTTTGGGTTGCCCCTCTGGACAACAATGGCTGGTACAAGATATACGACCTTCTTTTCCGTTTGAGGAAAAACCACTCCCAAGGATTTTGCTTTTTCCATAAAGTCAGATGAGCCGGGAAAATAAACATCACCTTTCTTTGATAGCATCATCTGTGACAGGACAAATCCAGAACCACCAAAGATCAGATCAACCTTTATGTTTGTATCTTCCTCAAACTTCTTTGCTATCTCTTCCAGGGCTGGCTTACTCGCAGCACCAGCAAAGACAAGAATCTCATCTTTAGCCCAGCCAATAGGAACAATAAAAAAGAATTGAATGAAAAGAACAACAAGGATTTTCAGTACATATTTAAACATAAAAACCATCCAAATAACAGTTTTTAGCAGAAACGAGCAAAACTTATGCCTTTAATAAATCATTGATAAAACATATTTTTTTATTTCGAAAAAACAAAAGTGGATTAAAAAATTACATTTTTGTTAAATTGAAAAAACTTTTTGATGAAATATAC
>JAOAGA010000121.1 GCA_026415985.1 Pseudomonadota bacterium
ATACTCAGATGCAATTACGGACAACTGGCTGAAAACGAAAACACGAGAACGATAATGAACAAAATAATAGAAGAAATTTTTGCGGTAACTAAAATAAACAATATTAAACTCAAATGGGAAAATAAAGATGATTATACAAGGCATTTCTATGAAAATTTGATCCCGCCCACTAAAGAACATTTTCCCTCAATGTATTATGATATAATATCCGGTAAGAAGACAGAGATAGATGCCTTAAACGGTGCCATAGTAAAATTAGCCAAACAAAAAGGCATACCTGCAACAACAAATGAAACCATAACGCTCCTAATAAAGGCATTGGAAAAAAGAGAGGGATAAAAATAAAATGAACTGGCATACAAAAGACATAAACGAAGTTTACGAAATTCTTAACAGCTCTGCCAATGGTCTCTCCTCAGAGGAGGCAAAAAGACGCCTCGAAGAATATGGATTAAACGAGCTTAAGGCTAAAAAGAAAAAAACACCCTTTATAATGTTTTTTAACCAGTTCAAAGATTTACTGATAATTATACTTATTCTTTCAGCAATCATAGCGGGTAGTTTAGGAAAACCAATAGACTCACTTGCAATAATTGCTATTGTCATTCTCAATGCTATAATCGGTTTCTTACAGGAATATCGCGCTGAAAAGGCTTTAGAGGCGCTGAAAAGGATCTCAACTCCGACAACAAATGTTATAAGAGATGGCAAACCAACAACAATCC
>JAOAGA010000122.1 GCA_026415985.1 Pseudomonadota bacterium
ATACCTTTGTTACTTTTTTAACCTTCATGGCCAATACCTCCTTCATAGAGATTTTATGAGTTTTTCAAAACCCATATGATTAATTTTAATAAACTTTCAGAAAAAGTCAAAAAGGTTAATAAAAAGTCTAAATAAAAAATATGCAGTGTTTTTGAGTTTTTTTTTTCCATCCCCATTTTTCTTATTCTGTTAAAATATTTAAGTATGTTGCCTGAAAATTTAAATATTCCTGCAAAAAGTGGTGTCTATCTTATGAAGGATGCCAATAATAATATCATATATATTGGCAAAGCTAATAATCTCAAAAAAAGAATTGATAGCTACCTGAAAGAAAAAGATTTGAGACCCCAGATTGCTTTCCTTTTAAGAAGGTTGAAAGACATAGACTTTATAGTAACTGAAAACGAGAAAGAGGCATTGATACTTGAAAACAATCTTATAAAGAAATATAAACCACGATACAATATTCAGCTAAAGGATGATAAAAACTACCTTTGTATAAGACTCGACAAATCAAAAAAATTTCCTCGTTTAGAGTTTGTAAGGAGAATAAAAAAAGATAATGCGTTATACTTTGGTCCCTACCCTTCTGCCAGAATAATTAGGGAGATTATCTCTACGATAGGGAAGATATTTCCTTTGAGACGTTGTTCCGATAGGGCCTTTGAAAAAAGTAAAAAGCCCTGTCTTTACTATGAGATAGGAGAATGTATAGGTCCTTGTG
>JAOAGA010000123.1 GCA_026415985.1 Pseudomonadota bacterium
TTAATTACAAGTATATCAGGTGGCTTTAACATTGATCTTTTTAGTTATCTGTTCGGAAATATTTTAACGATAAAGACGGAAGACATTCTTTTTACATTCATCCTGACTCTAATAGTTTTAATAACAATTTATTATTTTCTTGATGAGTTTTTATCTACAGCCTTTGATGAAGAGCTGGCCAAAGTTAGTGGTATAAACACTAAAAGATTAAATGCAATTTTAATAATAATCACCGCCCTTACAATTGTCCTTTCCATGAGAGTGGTCGGAATACTTCTTGTGTCTTCCTTCCTGATCTTGCCTAATGTATCAGCCTTGCAGATTGCAAAGAATTTTAAAAGGGCTCTGATTTTTTCAAATTTAATAAGTATATTTTGCCTATTATCGGGAATAATTTTTTCCTTTGCTTTTAATATACCTGCAGGAGCTACGATAGTTCTTTTAAACGTTATATTTTTGATATTGACCCTAATCCTGAAAAAATTTTTTTTCTAAAACAACCAGCATTCTTGTAGCAAAAAGAGAAGGGAATTTGTCTAAAATTTTTTCTAAAAATTTTACTGGCTCATATAGTTTTATGGGATATAGTTGAGGGCCTGAATAACCCCCCGATAAGACATAACTTATGGCTGACAATCTTTCTAATCTAATTAACTCCCATAAGTTTATATCTAAGGGAAGCTCTTTTTTATGAAAAATTCTTGTTGCATTACCCTGAGC
>JAOAGA010000124.1 GCA_026415985.1 Pseudomonadota bacterium
GGTTTTATCCCCAAAAAGAGATCTGATTTAATAAAAAGGCTTGAGGAGTTAAAGGGTATCGCTTCTACTCTGGTTTATTTTGTCCCATCCCGGGCTATCGGTGATTTTCTGAATATTGTAAAAAATATCTTAGGAGAAAGAAGGATTCTCATTGCGAGAGAACTGACAAAAATTTATGAAGAAGTTATAATTGGTACTCCTTCAGATTTACTAAAGTGTGAAATAGTTGAGAAGGGTGAAGTGGTTGTCATCATCGAAGGTAAAGAGATAAAAGATAATTATTTAATTGATGATAATATTGAAGAAGATCTTTTGGACGCCATCAAAGAAAAAAAATCCTTTAAGGACATAATAAAAAATGATAAATTTAAAAACATCAGAAGGAATGAACTTTACAGACTTTATGAAAGCTTAAAGAAATCAGGAAATCTTAACGGAGGCAATTCATGAAAGATATAGAAAAAAAGATCCTTGAAGTTGCAAAAGATAGAAAATTACCCTGCAAGGTCGCCTTTAAATTAGCTGAGGAGCTAAACATTTCTCTTAAAGAAATTGGTGATATGGCCAATAAGCTTAATATTAAGATAACCAACTGTCAGTTGGGTTGCTTCAAGTGAAAAATTAAAATGGTTGTCAAATGAATTTTGAAAAATATCTACCTCAGATTGACTACCTGATTCGCAGGGCTAAAGCTCTTGGCTTTCAGGAAAAGCAAAGCT
>JAOAGA010000125.1 GCA_026415985.1 Pseudomonadota bacterium
GCTGAGACCTCGGAAGGATTAGAAGAAATAAAAACTTTTATTGGAGAAAAGTTGGCAGAAGAAAAAGAAAAGCTTATTCTCGATGGTCTTGTATCTGAAGGTGATAGCGTTCTGCTTATTATTCCGATAAATAAAGCCTACCCGAAAGGAAGACTTAAACCTTTACAGGTAGCAATTATGAGAGAAGCATTAGAAAGGCACGTAAATTTAATAGTAATTCAGCCTGAAGAGCTGGTGGCAACTTTACATAACCTGAAAATGCCACCTAAACTTGTAATAACAGATAGTCAGGTTTTTAAGAATGTTTTTGATAAAATTCCCAAAGAGTCCTTTTTTACATCCTTTTCAATACTTTTCGCAAATTACAAAGGCACTCTTGATACATCGATTGAAGGCTTAAACTTTATTGATAAGCTATCCGACGGAGATTCAGTTGCTATTATTGAAGCCTGTACCCACCACAGACAAGAAGGAGATATATCAAGAGAGCTTTTGCCTGAAATGTTAGCAAAAAAAACCGGAAAAAGATTAAAATTTAAGTTTCTAAATGGTTTAATGCCCTCCTGGGATGATCTGTCAGATGTCAGATTAATCCTTCACTGCGGTGGCTGTATGATAACTGAAAGGGATATGAGGTCCCGGCTGGAAAAATTTCAATCTATGGGAATACCTACTATAAATTATGGTGTGTTTATCTCTAATTTTTATGAAATTGACAA
>JAOAGA010000126.1 GCA_026415985.1 Pseudomonadota bacterium
AACCTAACAACCTCATCTTCCGTCAGATCCGTTAGAATGGTGAATTTATTACCAAGAATGGTAATATCATAGGAGCGATTCACTTTCCTTCCCTTCGATAAACAAACTTACTTTGTTAATAACATTATCAATACTTTTAAGTGCTTCTTTTTTTTCGTGCTTGAGCTTCTCAATCCCCTCGATTAACCTATTTATCTCTTTCTCTTTTTCTTCTGCTCTCCTTTTCAGTTCTAAGTTTTCATTTTTTAAAGCCTCATATCTCTCAACTAACCCTTCTATTTTTAAATTCAGATCTTCAAGCTTCTTTTCAAAATCCATTATATTACCCTCTACTTTTTAAGTTATTCTATTGCATCATTATTGTCAAGGTATATTTTCCCCGCTGTTGAATCTCTGCCTGAACCACCTGTTAATATCGTCAAAGGCAGGTGGTATTACCAGGAAAAGCTCGATATCTGGTGGCAGAACGAGACTTAACCTGTCTTCATCTTTCAGAATCAGCAAGCCGGCCTCTGCATCGGCAAGGTTTTTATCTATTATCTCGACTATTTTATCAAGTCTTTTATTATAAGTTTCCCTATAAAGGGGGTATACTTTATCAAAAACCTCCTGAGTCGAAATAACGCTCAGGCACTTCCCCCAATCGAGGTATGGGAAAAAAATACTTTTTTCCTCCAAAGGGATTAATTGAGCACCCTTCTCCAT
>JAOAGA010000127.1 GCA_026415985.1 Pseudomonadota bacterium
AGGCAGAGGATGGCAAGAAAGCTAAAGAGATTTTTCAAAAAGAATCCATTGATTTAATACTTCTCGATTTCAGACTACCAGATGTAGATGGTTTAAGCCTTATAAAATACTTTAAATCTGTAAATCCAGAGACAGATATCATAATGATTACTGCCTTTGGTAGCATTGAAAATGCAGTCAATTCCATAAAGGCAGGCGCATCGGATTATCTTACTAAACCTGTAGATATAGATGATCTATTGATTAAAATAAAAAAGATAGAGGAAAAGATTAATCTCATAAGAGAAAATATGATTCTTAAAGAGGCATTAAAGGAAGGTTTTAAATCAGAAGATTTCATTTACAAAAGCGAGAAAATGCAAAGTGTTGCAAGTATTATTTTAAGGGTGGCGAGGACCGATTCCACATGTTTGATTACAGGGGAAAGTGGGACAGGTAAAGAAATAGTAGCCAACATGATACATCGTTTAAGTTTAAGAAAAGATGAACCCCTTATAAAGGTAAATTGTTCTGCCATTCCAGAGCATTTACTTGAGAGTGAGCTTTTTGGATATGAAAAGGGTGCCTTTACAGGGGCTATCCAGAGAAAGATCGGAAAATTTGAATTAGCTCATGGTGGCACCATATTTTTAGATGAAATAGGTGATATGCCACTTTTTTTACAGTCAAAGCTATTGAGGGTCTGTCTCTTATACACATCTGA
>JAOAGA010000128.1 GCA_026415985.1 Pseudomonadota bacterium
CCTATTCTTATGAACTTAACTGTACCTATGGGTATATGTATATTGTTTTTTGTGCTCTATGGTTAAGGGCACATAATGTAAGGAATAAGATACGGATAAGGATGGATAATGGTTATGAGTTTTGTGGAGGTAGTAAGAGTAAGTTAGAGGACTGGAATAATACCCTATCACCCCTTGGTGTTGAGTTATATACAATCCCACCAGGAGCTAAACACCTAATGGCAGTAGTTGAAAACTCCCATAGAGCTGATGATGAGTCGTTCCTCATACCTCACATAGAAAAATGCCACAATACAAAAGAATTCCTCTATAAAGCCAAACAATGGCAGGATACATGGAACTTCGCAAGATATAACTTCGGTAAAGGTATGAATGGTCTCACCCCTAACCAAAAACTAAAAGAATCAAAATTAATGATAAATAATCACATCCTCCTATTCCCAACTATCCTGTTAGAACAACTATCCAGTTTTAAGTCAAATAATTGAATATCAGATATAAATTCTGAAAAGTAGTTATTTAAAGCTATTAAACCGCAAAGACACTTTTGAATAAACAGGAATGAACTTATATTATAATCTAAAATTTTTAGAAAAAATCAGTCCGTTGCTTCGCCTCTGATTGTAAAAGTTATGTAACCGGCCGATTTGTTAACCTTTACAAGTATTAACTTTTCAAACTTTTCTTTACTGCA
>JAOAGA010000129.1 GCA_026415985.1 Pseudomonadota bacterium
GTAGTAGCTTGAACAATATTAGATTATGTATTTTATAGCAACTTATTTTATAAGTCAAACTGACCTTACTATATAAACCCAAATAGGTATAGACATATTAACCAGTTAAAAGATATAAGAGTTGAAGAGGTAATTTTATATGAAGAGGTTAACATGGGGATAAAAAGGATAGATACTATTTCTCTCATATTAATTATAATTAAGTTGTCAAAACTAAACAAAAACCGATTTAAAGTGATTAAATACCAAGGAGAAATATGTTGGTTACATTATAAACCTGATAAAGAGCACTTATTTAACAGGGTCTTGTTTGGTTGAAATATCACGGTGGTCAGTATTTCCACATAAAAAACTAATTTTCAAATTCCCTTAAAAAATCCTCTTCTTTTTTGAAACTCCTATCGCATTTATTGGAAGAACATATATCTATTATTATTTCACTCTCTATATTTTCATCTTTTTTCAGTTTTACAGTCCAATCGAAAACCGTGAGTTTTTTTAAAGTCTTTGTCAATTTTTCTGCTAATTTATCTCTATAATGAATTGATACTTTTTCAGGTAGATCAAAAAAGTGGGATAAACTATTTATGAAAAAGTTATAAGCCAAAGGCGTTTCTTTTATAGCTCCTGAAAATAGTTCTATAAGCTCTTTAGAAAAGTTTAAATACTCTTTTTCATCAGTTAGCCTATAG
>JAOAGA010000012.1 GCA_026415985.1 Pseudomonadota bacterium
GGATACGAACTTCTCTCTCGTTTAAAAGGGCTCGGTCATAGATTGTTTTAATTACTTTCATAATCCTGTCAGGATTAATTTTGTCAAGAAAACCAATCTCTAAATAATGCTCCTTCATCCGTCCGTACATTCGGTCTAAACTCTCTTTTTTTGCAAGAATCCTTTTGTATGGCTCAAAGTCATTGGTTTGACAAAATATTTCGTATAGTATAACCGCTACAGAATGGGAAAGGTTAAGAGAGGGGTAATCTTTTGATGTAGGTATGGTTATGACAAAATTACAAAAGGAAAGCTCATCTCCAGAAAGTCCTCTGTCTTCAGGACCAAAAAGTATTCCTATTCTGTTTTTTTCTAAGAGTTTTAAAATTTTTCCTAAATCTCTTAGGTTAAGTCTTTCAGGGGTTTCTTTATGTTTTTTACCTGTTGTTCCGATTAAAACATTTAAATCTGCTACTGCAGATTCAATGTTCGGAAACACATCAGCATCAGACAAAATATCATCGGCATGGACTGCCATTTTTCTCGCTTCGAAGGTTTGTAAAATTTTTTTTGAAGTTATAAGCCTTAGATTGTAAACCCCGAAGTTTTTCATAACCCTTGCTACAGAGCCAACATTTCCTGCCCTTTTAGGCAAATGTAAGATAACATAAAGGTTTTTCAGAATATCCACAAAGGTTATGATAAGTTATTTGTTTAATTGTTACAAGGTATAAAAATAAGAGTATCAGTTCAGATATTTATTACCGATACCGTTCCTTTTGCAACAAGCTTTTCTTCAGGGTTAGTTACAGTTACCTCTATTATTCCTATTTTTTTACCAAGATGAAGTATTTTTGCTTTTGCAGTTAGAACCTCACCTATGGTAACAGGTCTTATATATTTTACTTCAAGACTTGTGGTGGTAATTTTTCTTCCTGAAGGAAGTAATTTGCCCGGAAAGAACGCAATTGTGTCTATAAATGATGCTATTACTCCACCATGCAGATAGGACATATAGTTTTTCATATTTTTTTTCACCTTCATTTTACCGCATGCCTCATCTTCCGAGATCTCCATAATCTGAATACCCAGGACCCTTACAAAGGAGATTTTCTGATAATCCTTAATCTTATCAATATCAAAAACCATAGGGATATATTTTAAAAAAACACACTTAATGTCAAGAAAAATGTTGACATTAAACTTATTTATTGATTTAATTTAAGCTATGTTACAAAAGACAGTTTGCACCTCTATCTTTATTCGATTTAGTCGATTTAGCAAATAGCTGATTTTTCAGAGAGGGGCACATCTGTCTTAGTCATTTAATTAGTTTGGTAAAAACAAAAGCCACAGGTGGAAAAAGCCCCTGTGGCTTTTTTATTTTTAAAAGGAGGTTTCTATGATTATTGTAATGAAAAAGGGTTATAAGAAAAAGGAGTTGGAACACGTAATTAAAACCATTGAAGAGTTAGGTTTTAAGGCCCATCCGATTGTTGGAGTTGAGAGAACAGTTATAGGAGCAGTTGGTGACGAGAGAGGAAAGTATAAACTTCAAGCCTTACAGGCTTTGTCCTGTGTAGAAAGTGTAGTACCTATTCTAAAACCCTATAAGTTGGCAAGCAGAGATTTCAAAAAGGAAGATACCGTCGTTAGCGTTGGTAAGGCAAGATTTGGAGGAAAGTTCTTTAGTGTTATAGCGGGTCCCTGTTCCGTTGAAACGGAAAAACAAATTGTAGAAACAGCAATAAAGGTAAAGAAGTCAGGTGCCAAGATGCTAAGAGGCGGAGCCTTTAAGCCAAGGACATCACCCTACGCCTTTCAGGGACTCGAAAGAGATGGTTTGAAGTTACTTGCTAAGGCAAGACAGGAATCGGGACTTCCTTTTGTAACAGAAGTTATAAATCCTGAGGACGTTGAGCTTGTGGGAGAATATGCCGATTGTCTCCAGATAGGTGCAAGAAATGTTCAAAACTTTCCTCTCTTAAAAAGGGTGGGTAAGTTTGGCAAGCCTGTTTTGTTAAAAAGGGGTATGTCAACTACTATAGAAGAGTTTTTAATGTCTGCAGAGTACATACTTTCAGAAGGGTGTAAAGATGTTATCCTTTGCGAAAGGGGGATACGAACCTTTGAGACCTCAACAAGAAATACCCTTGATATTTCAGCTATACCTGTTATCAAAGAGAGATCTCATCTGCCTATAATAATTGATCCATCCCATTCTGCAGGAGTCAGAAGATATGTTATGCCATTAAGTTTTGCATCCTTAGCCTGTGGGGCAGATGGTTTAATAGTGGAGGTTCATCCTGAGCCGGAGAAAGCTCTGTGCGATGGTCCTCAGTCTTTAACACTTAGCGACTTTGATTTGCTTATGAAAAGGCTATTGGACCTCTCGAAATTTAATGAAAAAGAGATTTAGTTATGACATAATATAACAGAGTGGCCAGTTCTGTTTATATTTCAAAACAATATGAATATGTAGACAAAATTCTCAGATCGAGAAAGAGAAAAAGGATCAGGACATCTTTTTTCCTTTCTTTTTTCTCTCATTTTTTTATTTTTCTTGTTTTATCATTGGGGTTCAAAGCCCCTTTTAAAGAAAAAAGTATTTCTTTAACGGAAACCTATGTTCAGTTTGCCGATTATAAACCCCTGGAAAAGACAATTAACAAAACAGACGAAGTTGTTGATAATCTTGTTAAAAGGACTAATAAAGAAGCTGATGATGTTGAGCCTAAAAAGGATAAAGTTGATTCTGAAAACAAAGTTAGTCTTTTCAAAAAGCCTAATAACTTTTCCTGGCGGGAAGAAGTCTCTAAAAAATATATTAAGGAAGACATAAAGGTTGTTACACCAAAAATTAAAAATTTTAATATTTCTCCTGCCAAACAGCCCCAAACAGGTGAGATGAGTCCCCAGTTAGGGTGGTATATAAGGGCTTTTTCTATAACGGTAAAAAGTCATTGGCAGATACCAGAGGACATTTACAATAAACTTCAAGGATACTCCGCTGAACTTGAGGTGTATATTGATGAAAAAGGCTACTTAAAATATAAAATCGTTAATCCCTCAAATAGCAAACTTTTTAATGATTACATAGAAGAAGCGATGAAAAGAACCATTTCAAATCTGCCAGCCCAACTTCAACCACCAAAAGAATTAATTGATTATATTGATAAAGGTGGTAAAATTATAATAGAATTTAGATTATGAAAAAAATTATTGTTTTTGTTACCCTGTTTTTTTGTGCCATCTCAGCATATGCAATAAAAATAACTATTACTGATCCTAATATAAGACCCTTTCGAGTCTTTGCATATCCCTATGATGAAAAGAATCAATTCTTGAATATTTTTTTTAGTAGCTTTAAGAGTTTACCAAATTTCGAGTTTGTTGAGGAGCCACGCTCAGTTGATTATACAATTAAAGCAGAAGATGCAGGGAATGATTTTAAGATTACCCTGAGTAACGAGAAAACAGGTGAGTTTTTTGTTTATCAGATAAAAAAGAATTACCCATCCCTCTATCTTACTATGGACAAAATATATGAGAAGATTACCGAAACAAAAGGCGTTTTTTCTACAAAACTTGTTTTTTCCATGAACTGGTATGGGAAAAGGGAGATATTCCTGTCAGACTTGCTGGGTAAGACTTTAAAAAAGCTTACCGATAACAAAAAGGATTCTATATGTCCCAAAATGTCCTTTGACAGAAAGTATATAGTTTATACTCTTTATGAAAACGATGGAGCTACATCTTTAAGATTGGTAAATATAAACGATTATACAGAGAAAAATATTTATAGTTCTAAAGAATTAAATTTAGCAGGGGGTTTCTCTTCTGATAATAGATATGTATATTTTATTTCCTATGACGGGAAGCAATCGAAGATCTTCAAGCTGGATGTTAATATAGGAAAAGAGGTTTTGTTATACAAAAGCAGAGCTCGAATAGTAAGCCCGATAACAACTTTCAAGGAAGATGAGCTATTATTTGTATCGGATGAGTATGGTTCTCCTCAGATTTTTCTTTTTAATGAAAAGGAAAAAAGTATAAAGAGGGTTACTAAGAGCCACTCATATGCAACATCTCCAACTGTTCCGAGGGAAAGCGGATATTTGGCCTATTTAGCTCAGGTAAACGGAAAAAATCAGATATTTTTATCTTCCTTTGATAATAATGAGTTGGTTCCTCTCTCCTACGGAAACTCAAGCTATGATGATATAGTATGGCTCGAAAATCCAAGATTTTTGTTAACCTCACGTAATGATGGCAAGCATTCCATTGTATTTTTAATTGACATTCCTACTCAAAAATATGTAAAATTATTTGATATTAAAGGAAATATTTCTTACCTTAACGGCTATTAGGAGGCAAAATCAATGAAAAAATTTTTGGTAGCAGTGATCCTTCTCTTTATATTTACAGGCTGTGCTAAAGAGAAGATGGCGGTTAAACCCTCACCAGTTTTGACGGATACTGCCAAAGAGGAGAAGTCTGATGTCGCTAAGAAACCTATATATTCAGAGGAAAAGGCAAAGGTCGAAGACTTTTCTGGGCTTAAAGCGTTAACTCCGGAAGAGATAACTCCTGATATGATTGCAAAAGCTCAGATATCTTTATCTGATCAAACTGTTGAAAAGGGAGTTTTAGCAAAAATGATTCATTTTGACTTCGACAGTTACGAGATCAAAGCTGATGCAAAAGATATTTTGAAGGAGATAGCAAACTATCTTAACGAATACAAATCACTTAATATTATTATAGAAGGACACTGCGACGAGAGAGGGACAAGAGAATATAACTTAGCTTTAGGATTAAAAAGAGCCGAAGCAACAAAAAGATATCTTACAGATTTGGGAATTGATGAAAAAAGACTTAATATTATTAGCTTTGGCGAAGATAAACCATTAGATCCAGCAAGCAATGAATCTGCCTGGGCAAAAAACAGAAGGGCTCAATTTAAAAGGGCTCAATGAGATTACTTTTAATATTTTTGCCAATAATTCTGACATCTTGTATTGTATCAACCGATGAGTTTTACAAATTACAACGTCAGGTAGCTCAACTACAATCTGAGTTTAGGTCTTCCAAGTCAGAGATTTATACTGAAACTGGTGAGATAAAAAGTACCACTGAAAGGTTGGATGATTTACATAAAAACCTAAGAAAAAGTTTTGCCGATACAAATACCCGGATTGATGAGTTGGAAGTCAAACTGAGCAAGACAAGGGGAGACATTGATAAGATTTTAAGTGATATAAACTCTATAAATAAAAACATATCTTCAACCTCTTCAAGCATTAATAATCTCTATCTAAACATAAATAAAGAGATTGGCTCCATGAAAACAGAGATTAAAAATATTAGAGAAGGATATATCTCTCTTTTCTCAAATATCTCATCTCTCTCTCAAGAGATAAATGCTATATCAAAAATTTCTGCAAAGACAAAAGTTGTAAATCCGGAAGAAAAAGAAAAACTATATAAGGAAGGGCTTGAAAATTATAATAGGAAAAATTTCAACGAAGCCATAAACATTTTAGAGAAGTTTACAGTCCTCTATCCTCAGGATGTTCTGACAGCAAATGCACTTTATTGGATAGGTGAGGCCTATTATTCTCAGAAAAAATTTAATGAGGCACTATCGTATTTCCATAGAGTTGTAATTGACTACTCTAACTCTAAAAAGGTCCCTTCTGCTCTTCTTAAAGAGATTTTTTGTCTTGAAGAATTGGGGATGGAAAAAGAAGCCAATGGTGCCAAAGAGGAACTCCTTGTCAGATTCCCCTTTTCCGAAGAAGCCAAGTTGCTTAAAGAAAGAGAGCAGGGCAGAAAAAAGAAGAAATGAAACGTGTAAAAGTAATAGTAGAAGGTAAGGTTCAAGGTGTGTTTTTCAGACAGAGCACAAAGGAAGTAGCGGTATCTTTAGGTTTATCCGGTTATGTAAAAAACCTGAAAGATGGCAATGTAGAGGTAGTAGCGGAAGGAGAAGATGAATCTGTTGAAAAGCTCCTCCAATGGTTGAAAAAAGGCCCTCCGTTAGCAAAGGTAGTAGATTTGCAACTTGAGTATTTGCCACTCACAAATGATAAATCGGAATTCAGTATTGTTTATTGAAATCTTTATAACATACATAAAATTTTTATAATATTTGCTCTTGTCTATATTTTCCTGTTAAGCTTTTTCTGTCTTTTAAAGTGCAAATTTTTTAAACTCTAAAAAATAATTACACCGAATGTCTTCGGGCAGTTTTTCTGTAATATTGACAAAACATTAAAATTAATATATAGTTTTGAAATCATTATATAATGGGGGTTGACTATGAAAAGATATCTTTTAACACCAGGTCCTACAATGATTTCACCGGAAGTTCAGCTTGAAATGGCTAAGCCAATCATCCATCACAGGGCACCTGAGTTTATACCTTTAATGGAAGAGGTAAGAGAAAATTTAAAATGGCTTTTTGGTTCCAAAAATGAGGTTTTGATATTCGCTTCATCTGGAACCGGAGCAATGGATGGAGCGGTTACAAATACTCTTTGCAAAGGCGATAAAGCACTTGTTGTAGATGGTGGCAAGTTTGGCGAAAGGTGGGCTAATATATGTAAGGCATACGGGGTTTCTGCAAAGGTAATTAAAGTTGAGTGGGGGAAATCAGTTAACCCTTCAGAAGTGGCAAAAGCATTGGAAGAAGATAGAGATATTAAAGCGGTTCTTATACAGGCGAGCGAAACATCAACCGGTGTAGTGCATCCGGTTAAGGAAATTGCTGATATTGTTAAAAATTATGAGAATACAATTCTTATTGTAGATGGAATAACTGCTGTAGGAGTTTATCCCCTTCCGATGGATGAGTGGGGGATTGATGTCCTTATCACAGGATCACAAAAGGCATTAATGTTGCCACCGGGATTAGCCTTTGCAGGGGTATCGGACAAGGCCTGGAAGTTTGTCGAAAAGTCTGATTTGCCGAAGTTTTATTTTGATTTTAAAAAGGAACTCAAGAATATAAAAGATAACCAGACCGCTTATACACCCGCTGTGTCTTTAATAATAGGACTTGCACAGGTTTTAAGAGAGATGAAAAAGGAAGGGTTGGAAAATATTTATAAGAGGCATCAAAGGCTTGCCGATGCCACAAGGGAAGCCATGAAAGCTATAGGGCTTAAACTTTTTGCGCCCGATTCTCCGAGTAATGCGGTTACTTCAGTATACTCACCTGAAGGAATTGAGGCAGGTAAGATCATTAAATATTGCAGAGATAAGTTAGGGGTAACAATAACCGGTGGGCAGGATCAGGCAAAGGGTAAAATTTTCAGAATAGCCCATTTAGGGTATTATGATAGATTTGATATAATAATAGCCATTTCTGCCATTGAGTTTGCACTGAAGGCGTTAAACTATAGTTTTGAGTTAGGCGCGGGAGTTAAAAAGGCTTTAGAAATTCTTGCAGAATAAGGAGGCAATATGTATAAAGTTTTAGTTTGTGACGGTATGGCAGAAGAAGGAGCGAGGATTTTAAAGAGTTCCAAGCAGATAGAAGCGGTTATCAAAAGCAAGATATCAAGAGATGAGTTGTTGCAGATTGTTGGTGATTTTGATGCCCTGTCAGTAAGAAGCGCCACAAAGGTTGATGCAGAGGTTATAGAAAAAGGAGTCAAGCTGAAAGTCATAGGTAGAGCAGGAATAGGTGTTGATAATATTGATGTTCCTTCTGCCACCAAGAAAGGTATTGTAGTAATGAATACACCCGGTGGCAATAATATAACAACTGCTGAACATGCAATTGCAATGCTTATGGCCCTCACAAGACACATTCCTCAGGCAACCATGTCAATGAAAAATGGCAAGTGGGAAAAAAGCAAGTTTACGGGCAGAGAGATATTTAACAAAACAATTGGTATTATTGGTCTTGGAAATATAGGTTCAATTGTTGCGGACAGGGCAAAGGGTTTAAGAATGAATGTAATAGCTTACGACCCCTTTATTTCAGAAGAAGTTGCATCTAAGAGGGGGATTGAGCTTGTATCTCTTGATGAGTTATACGAAAGATCCCATTACATCACTATTCATGTTCCTCTTCTTGAAGATACAAAAAATATGATCGATAAAAACTCTATCGCAAAGATGAGAAACGGAGTGTTTATTATAAACTGTGCAAGAGGTGGGATTGTAAATGAGATGGATCTATATGAAGCCCTGAAATCTGGTAAGGTTGCGGGTGCTGCCTTTGATGTCTTTGAAAAGGAGCCCGTGGATCCTAATCACCCTTTGCTTACCCTTGAAAATTTTATCTGTACACCTCACTTAGGTGCATCCACTGAGGAGGCGCAGATTAATGTATCAATTTCAATAGCCGAACAGATCGTTGATTATCTTGAAAGAGGTATAATTGTAAATGCCGTTAATGTGCCATCTCTTTCCGGAGATGAGCTTACCTACTTAGAGCCTTTCTTGAAATTAGCCGAGGGAATCGGGGCCTTTGCAGGTCAGGCGATAAAAGGGGCCATAAAAGAGGTTACCTTAGAGTATAATGGCGAGATAGCAGATAAAAAGGTCAACGTCCTAACAGTGGCATACCTAAAGGGTTTGTTCTCTAAGATGCTTGAAAAGGGAGAGGTTAATTTCGTTAACGCACCAATAATCGCCAAAGAGAGAGGTATAAACGTTCAGGAGATTAAAACTACTACTAAGAAGGAGTTTAACAATTTGGTAATAGCGACAGCTAAAACTGACAAGGAAAGTTTTTCCATACAGGGGACTATTTTCGGAAAAGATCCAAGAATTATTAGAATTAATAACTTCTATGTAGAAGCAGTTCCGGAAGGACACATACTTATGCTTTATAACAATGATAAGCCTGGTGTTATCGGAAATATAGGCACAACTCTTGGCAAACTCAATGTCAACATAGGAAGTATGAGCTGGGGCAGAGACAGAGCGGGCGGTACTGCCATATCGATTCTTCATATTGATCAGCCAGTAGGCAAGGAAGTTATAGATGAGATGTTGAAATTGCCAAACATTATATCGGTGACATCTATAGAGATTTAGAATGTTAAAAATTCCTGATGGTTTTTTAGACCTCTCGCCGGAAAAGGCAGAGGTCTTTTATTTTGTAAAAAAAAGACTTTTTGATATAGTAAGTCTTTTTGGTGTTAGCCCGATAGTTACATCCAGCGTAGAGTTTTCCGAAACCTATAAATTAAGCGGAGAGGGGGAGGAGTTTTTCTTCAGCTATATTGATCCCTATGAGGGTAAGCCCGCCTGTTTCAGGTATGACTTTACGCCTCAGATAGCCAGATTTCTTTCAGGAAAGGACCTGACAAAAGGTTATAAGTTTTACTATGATGGCTCTGTTTTAAGAAATGAAAAGGTTTTGAGCGGCAGGATGAGAGAGATCTTTCAGGCAGGAGTAGAACTTATAAACTTTTCTGGCATTGAATGGGATATTTATCTTATAGGATTGATAAAGAAAATTTTAAATGAGCTTGAACTTAAGAAATCAAAAATATTTCTTAATGATGTTAATATTTTCAACAGAATTGTTAAAAAATGGGTGGGAGACCAAGCTTATGAACCTTTAAAAAGTGCATTTATCAAAAGAGATATAAGTTTATTAGAGGAGATTGTTTTTAGTTTACCTGTTGACAAAAAGAAAAAAGATTTTATCGTAAACCTGCCCTTTTTCTGTGGCGACAGAAAACTAATTGATAATATTATTAAAAAATATAATTTTTCAGAAATAAATGATTATTTAAATAAACTCAAAAAAATATATGAGCAGACCATATCTATTAATGGCGGTGAGGTTCTTTTTGATTTGGGTGAGATAAAAGGCTTCGAATATCATACAGGACTTATTTTCGATGTTTATTCCTTGGATGTTAATAATAACTATTTAGAAATTATTACCGGTGGAAGATATGATAATCTTCTGAAAAAATATACCGGTAAAGATGTCCCTGCAACAGGTTTTGCTATAAACTTGCTCAATCTTACAAATGTTATAGGACACTTACAAAATAAAAAAATTCTTCTCTTATCATGCCTTGACAGTTTAAATAAAGCTTATGAAATAAGTAAAGGACTTTCTGATTTAGGCTATAGAGTTGATATTGTGCTGAAAGATGATTCTTTGGTAGAAAAAGATTTTGATTTAATGATTGAAATATACAATAATAAAATACTTGTTTCAAAAAAAAAGGATGGAAAAAAGTTGGCCATCGATGGGGACATTATTTACAATAAAGATTTATTCGAAGAAAGGTTGAAGGAGTTATTATGAGTGCAGTTGTATTAGTAGGAGCCCAATGGGGTGATGAGGGTAAGGGAAAAATTGTTGACTTCTTTTCTGAAAAGGTTGATGTTGTTGTTAGGTTTCAAGGGGGGAACAATGCGGGACATACATTGGTAGTTAATAATAAAAAAATAATTCTTCATCTTATTCCCTCAGGAATATTATGGAACAACAAAGTTTGTGTAATAGGAAACGGTGTCGTAATTGATCTGCCTGTATTGGTAAAGGAGATCGAGACATTAAACAGTGAAAAACTTATTCCTGAAAACACGAAACTTTATATAAGTGATTCTGCCCACGTCATATTCCCGTATCATAAAAAGATAGATGTCCTCAGGGAAAAAAAGAATGGTGTCAAAATAGGAACGACCGGTAGAGGTATAGGTCCCGCCTATGAAGATAAATCAGCAAGATATGGTATCAGAGTTGGAGAACTTAGGAATACAGAAAATTTCAAGAAAAGATTATCAGGTATACTTGAAGAAAAAAACGAGTACATAAAGTGTGTTTTTAAGGAAGAGCCACTATCCTTTGATGAGGTCTATAATGAAACTCTTGAGAATTTTAATAAAATAAAAGATTTTGTTGTCGATACAGGGATTTTACTGAATAAGTTTTTCAGAGAGAAGAAGAATATTCTTTTCGAAGGGGCGCAGGGAACATTATTAGACATTGATCACGGAACCTACCCTTATGTTACATCTTCCAATACCGTCTCAGCCAATGCTTCAATTGGTAGCGGTATACCCTTTCAAAACATTAAGAAGGTGATTGGCGTAGTAAAGGCATATACAACAAGAGTTGGTAATGGACCGTTCCCGACGGAGTTAAAAGATAGTTTAGGAGACTATTTAAGAGACAGAGGTGGTGAATACGGGGCAACAACCGGCAGACCCAGAAGATGCGGTTGGATTGATTTAGTAGCGCTGAAAAAATCTATCATGATAAACGGGATAGATGGTATTGCCTTAACAAAGATAGATGTGTTAAATGAGCTTGAGGATATAAATGTATGTATCGCCTATGAATATAACGGAAAAGAAATTGATTATATGCCGCAGGATATTGATATATTGGAAAAGGTAAAGCCCATTTACAGAAAATTCAAAGGATGGAAAAAAGATATTTCTCAAATTAGAGACGGAATAGATCTGCCCGTTGAAACCAAGGACTATCTTAAGTTTATCGAAGATTTTCTTGAGATAAAAATAAACATTGTTTCCGTTGGACCTGAAAGGGAAGCCAATATAGTTTTTGAATCGCCCTTTTAACCCCAGATTGTAATTATTACAAATCCGAAAAACATAAAGGAGCCACCTAAAAGGTGGTTCCTTATATTGACTTCTTGAAAAAATAAATATCCCCAAAGAATACTAAATAGTAAGCTCAATCTCTTGATGGATATCATATAGGCAACTTTAGTAAGGCTAATGGCGTACAAGTGGGAAATAATCATCACACCATATATAAGTCCTGACAATAAAATATAGATGTTATTTTTCCTTTCAGGTTTTTTGTCAAAAAACCGAGATAAAAAAATAAAAACAATTGTTAAGGCAGTAAAATAAGATAACCCAAAAAAGGCAGGTGAGGAAAGGGTAAGTGCCTTTTTCCCTAAAGTAGAGGTAATTGCATAGAGAAAGGAAACTATAAGCATATATCTTGAGCCCTTTTCTTTAGTGATCGCAATAATTGGTTCTAATATGCCCTTTTTAAGCTTATCTATATTGAGGGTATAACCACCGAAGGCTATAAAAATTACACCAATTAATCCAGATAATGTTAACCCCTCGCCCAATATTATTTTTGGAATTACCGTAAGAAAAATAGGAGTGAATGCTAAAAAAGGAATTGTCAAGCTTAGCGGTGATGTCTTTATTGCCAGAACATATAAAATTATTGCAAGGGTTTCTAAAGGTAGGGCGATAAAAAAGATTAACCAAAAGCCTTCTTTGGGGGTTACTTCATTTTGCAAAATAAAAAAAGGTATTAACACTATAAGGGAGTAGGAAAGTCTTTTTGAAGAGAGAGAAAAAACTGAATTATCTTTTCCTCCCATCTTAAGAAACGTATCGCTCAGAGAAAGTGAAAGGGCAGAAAAGAGAGATAGTAGAAGCCACATATATAATCAAATGCCGGAGGCGAGAATCGAACTCGCACGAGGTTGCCCTCACTGGATTTTGAGTCCAGCGCGTCTGCCTGTTCCACCACTCCGGCAATAATGAAATATATAATCATATTAAACAAAAAAAGTCAATAAATCTTGATTTTGGTGACAGAATTTTACTTAATCCCTATAAAAGGTCTTGATCTCTATCCTGAAACATTTTAGTTATTTTGCAAAGACTATAAAGTTGTGATATTCTATAATTAGTGATAAGTTAGCAGGGGAGGAGTTCGCTCCTAATCATTAGGAGAGGAAAGTCCGGGCTCCATGAGGCATGACGTTTCCTAACAGGAAGTTCTGGCAACAGAAGGAAAGTGCCACAGAAAACATACCGCCCTGTAAAGGGTAAGGGTGAAATGGTGAGGTAAGAGCTCACCGCATAGCTGGTGACAGCTATGGCAGGGTAAACCCCGTCAGGAGCAATGCCAAATAGGCTCCTAAATCTTTTTGAGATTGGTGTGCCTCCACCCCTTAATAAGGTAGGAGCGGGTAGGCAGCAAGACATATCTGGCAACGGATATGCAAAGATGAATGAACTCCCATGACAGAACCCGGCTTATACCCCTGCTAATTTTATAATTGCTTCTTTATAACACTTAATGAAGGTGATGTCTAATTGGAAAGTGATAGTTTATTGTCTTTATTAGTATATTTATTTTTGTTATTGGCCTCTGCATATTTTTCGGGCATAGAAACAGCAACATTATTTTCCAACAGGTTAAGAATAAAGAGTTTAGCAAAAAAAAACAAAAAGGCTAAGATTGTAAATACATTTCAGGACAACCCAGAAAGTTTTTTAAGTGTTGTTCTTGTTGGAAACAATATTGTTAATATCTTTTTAGCATCTTACTCTGCCTATGTTTTCTTTCTATTGTCTGGCGAGAAGGGAATTTTTTACAGTTCTATATTAACTACTTTCCTCATAATTATTTTTGGAGAGATTGCACCGAAAAGTATAGCGTCAAACATACCGGAAAAATTTGCCCTTTTTTTTGCACCTCTTACCAATATCGTTTATAAACTTCTTCATCCGATAATAAAATATTTTATTTTCATAGTAACCTTTATTTTGAAAGCATTGGGAATAAAAAAACAAGATAATAAAAGACTTACTCCTGATGATATGAAGTCCATATTCTCCATAGCACAGGAAGAGGGTGTCCTTGAAAGAGAAAAGGCTTTTATTTATAAAAACATATGGGACATATCGGAGATAACCTGTAGAGAAATCATGGTTCCTAAATCTCAGGTAATTTCTCTTGATGCCAATATTGATCTTAAAAGCTGTCTCGAGATAGTTCATAGTAATAAATATTCCCGTTACCCCGTCTACGAAGGTCAGTCTGACAATATTATCGGTGTTGTCCACTCAAAAGACATTATGGACTTTTGGGGTAATGAGGAGTCTTTTAACCTGAGAAAGATTATGAGGGCGCCCCTTTTTGTTCCAGACATAATATATGCCGATGAAGTTTTTGAGCTTTTAAAGAGAAACAGGGTTCACTTAGGGGCCGTTGTAGATGAGTACGGTAACTTTGAGGGTATTGTAACTATGGAAGATATAATTGAAGAAATCTTTGGAGAGATAAGAGATGAACACGATTTTGATGAAGAACTGATGTTGAGATTAATAAATGAGAATACCTATATGGCAAGCGGGAATACCCCGATAAGAAGTATTAACAGTGCTTTGAATACAAGCTTACCTGAAGAGGAGAATACTCTTGCAGGATTAATCTTTTATATAACGGGCAAGATTCCCAAGAAAGATGAAGAAGTAAAATATAACGGGCTTCTTTTCAAAATAAAAAATATTAAAGGTAATAGAATAAAGCGGGTTTTGATTAAAAAGATAAGCGAAGAAAATGATAGTTTTATATAAATTTATATAAACTGGGATTATAGATGCCATATTACGAGTTTGTTATTAAAGGAGATATTGTCTTAGAGGAGTTTAAATCATTTTCAGCGATAAGGAAGGGTCACGATAGATTTTCCATATTTGTAAAAGATGAAAAAAAGAAAGAGATTTTAGAAAAAATTCTTGTTAAAAAAAAATTCTCCATCACATCTATAGAATAGAAAAAACCCCTTATAAATCAAAAACGGAAGAACCCTTTAAGATAGGATCCCTTTTATTTTCTAATACTCATAAGATAAAGAAGATAAAAGAAGGTGTCAATATCTGCCCGGGCATATCCTTTGGTTTTAATCATCCTGCTACAGTGATTATGCTTGAGCTACTTACCGAGGAAAGTTCTGTCAGGAAGGTTAGGGCGCTTGATATAGGTGTTGGTTCAGGTATTTTATCTATTTTTCTTGCTAAAAGGGGTGTAAGGAAAATTTACTCAATTGATATTGATCCTTATATTTTGAAAGAGGCAAAAAGAAATATCAAAAATAATATAAGAAAAAAAAGAGTTATAAACCTTCTCTTGAAAGATATTTCTTTTCTTAAAAAAAAATTTTCTCTGATTACCGCCAATGTTCCAGTTAATGTTCACACTCTTATAGCTGATGATGTAAAAAGATTACTGATAAACCAAGGGGTCTTGTTCTGCGGTGGGCTTCTTGAAGGTCAGGTTGAGGAACTCCTGAGTTTATACAGCAACTTTAAACAGGAAAGATTGTTAGAAAGAGATGGCTGGTTCGCACTAAAAATGAAAAAGATTTCCGAAAAATAATAATTACTTTACTTTTTTTAAGGGATATAATAAAAAACTTATTATGAAAATTATAGGAAGACCTGTGTGGATTGAAATTGACTTATCCGCTATTTATAACAACCTGCTTGAAATTAAAAGGTTAGCAGGAAACAGAAGGATAATTTCAGTTGTTAAAGACGATGCCTACGGACATACAGCAAAAGAGGTGGTGAAAAAAATTGACAAAGTAACAGACTTTTTTGGTGTTGCCTCTGTTTCCGAGGCAAGGCAACTTAAAGAGTTAACAAACAAGTCCTTTATCGTTTTTGGCGGAGTTTTTGATGGAGAGTTTAAATATCTTGATAGACAGATAATACCTGTTGTTTACGATTTCGAAAGCCTCGAAAGACTGAAGAATTTCGGAAAAGGCGTTTTAATAAATATTGAAATAGATACCGGAATGACAAGAACGGGGTTTTTGCCTGATGAGATAAGCAGGCTTATTGATTTTTTAAAAAAAGCTAAAAACATTAAAGTTCAAGGAGTTATGAGCCATTTTGCCTCTGCTGATTGTAATAAATCATTTACAAACTTTCAGTACAGGGTCTTTAAGAATGCCGTAAAAAAATTCATTAACAGCGGTATCAATCCTGAGATTGTTCATATAGCGAACAGTGCGGGAATTTTTTATAAAAATAACGATCTTATTAACGCAGTGAGACCGGGGATAATGCTCTATGGCGGCTATCCGAACAGAGATTTAAGAAAAAAAATTAAACTTATACCTGCAATGACATTCAAAACTAAGATTATCTCTGTCAAAAAGGTTTCAGCAGGTACCTACATTAGCTATGGCGGAACATACAGGACAGAAAAAGATAGTATTATAGCAACTTTGTCAGTTGGTTACGGAGACGGATATTTGAGGTCTCTTTCAAACAAAGGTTTAGTTTATGTTAAGGACAGGGGGATTGCCAGGGTCTGCGGAAGAGTTTGTATGGATATGCTGATGATAGATGTAACAGATTTAAAGGGAGTTAAAAAAGGCGATGAGGTGGTACTTTGGGGGGGTGACATAGAAGAGGTTCATCCTGATAATATCGCTGAGTTGGCGGGGACAATATCTTATGAGCTTTTTTGTATAGTTACAAAAAGAGTAAAAAGGTTTTTTAAAGAATAACATGAAAAGGCTTGTTGAACTATTAGGCAAGAAAATTTTAAATCTTTTTTCGGAAGCGGGATTAATATTCCTTTTATTCTTAGAAACAATAAGACAATCCTTTAAAAGACCTCTTAAATTAGAAAGAATATTTGATCAGATGGAGTTCATTGGAGTAAGGTCTCTTTTTGTGGTGGTTCTTGTGAGTACCTTTACAGGGATGGTGCTTGCTTTGCAGACTTATACAGGCTTTAGGAGATTTAGTGCGGAAAGTATGGTGGGAGCAGTTGTTGCCCTTAGCCTCTGCAGAGAGTTGGGCCCGGTACTGACAAGTATCATGGTAACCGCAAGAGCGGGTTCTGCTATGGCAGCAGAGATCGGAACGATGAGAGTGACAGAACAGATAGATGCTCTGGTAGTCATGGCGGTAAACCCGATTAAATATTTAGTTGTTCCAAGGGTTATAGCATCAATATTGGTAGTTCCGATTTTAACTGTAATATCCGATTTTACCGGTATAGTTGGGGGATATCTTGTAGGTGTTAAGGTGCTAAATATTAACTCTGGTGTTTATATTAACCGAACCCTTGATCTCTTGGAGATAAGCGACATTTATAACGGACTTTTAAAATCTGTAATTTTTGGATTACTTCTATCAATTATAGGATGTTATAAAGGTTATTATACAAAAGGTGGGGCAAGGGGAGTTGGTAAGGCAACGACAGAGGCGGTTGTCCTTGCCTGTGTGGTTATATTTGTGGCAGATTATGTTTTAACAGCCTTTTTGTTTTAGTTATGGAAGACTTTATTATAAAAATTAAAAATCTTTCAAAAAGATTCGGGACTCAGGAAGTTCTAAGGGAGCTTAATCTTGACATACCACGGGCGAAAATTACTGTAATTATAGGAAGAAGTGGCGGGGGAAAAAGTGTTCTTTTAAAACATATAATAGGTCTTTTAAAGCCCGATTCCGGTCAGATTTTGGTTGATGGTGTTGATATAGTTACTGCCGATGAGAAAACTCTTAACAATACAAGAAAGAAGTTTGGCATGCTTTTTCAGGAAGGGGCACTTTTTGATTCTTTAAATATTGCTGATAATGTGGGATTTCCATTATTTGAACATACAAAAATGGCTCCCAATGAAATTTATGAAAGGGTGGATTATGTTCTTGGGCTTGTAGGATTAAGAGGGGCTGAAAAGAAATATCCTTCCGAGATATCCGGTGGTATGAGAAAGAGGGCCAGTCTTGCAAGGGCTATAATCTCCAATCCTGAGGTTATTATGTTTGATGAACCAACGAGTGGACTTGATCCAATTATGTCTGATGTTATAGATAATTTAATAGTAGATATTCAGGAAAAACTTAAAGTTACCTGTATAGTTATTAGCCACGATATAAAATCTACCTTTAAAATTGCCCATAAAGTTGCTATGCTATACAATGGAAAGATAATAGCGGAAGGATCCCCTGAGGATATGAGAAACAATGACAATCCCTATGTAAAACAGTTTTTGGAAGGGAAGTCAAAGGGACCTATTGCTGTAGGAGATTAAATGAATAAAAGTATTTCCACTGAGTTCAAGGTTGGCATATTTGTTATAATCGCCTGTGGGATACTTGTCTTTATGTCTTTTAAAGTGGGAAAGTTTAAGCTTTTTGGAGGTGGTAAAACCTATGATGTCAGTGTTTATTTTAACAATGCCGAGGGGCTTGATGAAGGCGGAGCGGTACAGATAGCGGGGGTTACCGTAGGCAGGGTAAAAAAGATAGAGTTATCAGGTAATAAGGCAAAGGTTATACTTGAGTTGGGAGAAGATATAGTTCTCAGAAAAGATGCCAGTGCCATAATTAAAACCAAAGGTGTTTTAGGAGAAAAGTTTGTTGAGATTGATCCGGGAACAGTTGAAGAGGTTATACCAAAAAACGGCGAGATATTAACGGTCAGAAAAACAATGGATTTGGATAAGTTTATAGAACATGTTGATTCTGTAATATCTGATATAAAAGAGGTATCTACAAACCTTAAGAAGACTATGGGAGGGGAAGAGGGCGAGAAGCTCCTTAAGGGAATTTTCAATAACCTCTATGAACTGACTTATAATATAAATAATCTTGTTAAAAAAAATGATGAAGGGTTATCAAATACAGTAAAAAATCTTGAAAAATTTTCAGAAACATTAGCAGATAAGACTCCAGAAATAGCAAGTGAGTTAAAGGAGATATCAAAGAACCTCAGGGATATCCTGGCTGAAAACAGGTCTAATCTAAAAGATAGCCTTGAAAATCTTAAAAACTCTTCAGAAAAAATGGATCAAACCCTGGCTTCCCTTAAAAATGTCTCTGAAAAGATTGACAAGGGTCAGGGGACCTTAGGAAAGCTCATTAATGATGACAGTGCCCATGAAAATCTTAATAAGACCTTAACGGGACTAAACAAGATGTTATCAAAGGCAGAAAACATAAGAACCTTCTTTGAGTTTAAAAGCGAGTATCTTGAGAGGTTAAAGGATTCCCGCTCACAGGTTAATCTGAAAATATATCCTAAGCCAGATTTTTTCTATCTAATAGGTGGTGTTGATGCCCCCTTTGGTAAGTTCTCCAGGGAGACAGAAACTGTTACGACACCTACCGGCACAACTACAACAATTACTGAAAAGCAGAAGGAGAAGACAGTTCAGATAAATGCTCAGATAGGAAAAAAGTTTCACAATTTAGAGTTCAGGGGCGGTTTGTTTGAAAGCACAGGAGGCGTAGGAGTTGATTACCATAGTAGTAATCAAAAGTGGAAATACTCTGCTGAAATTTATAACTTTGACAGGAAATATAGTCCAAATTTAAGGGTTTCTGCCCAGTATAATCTCTTGAAATACCTTTTTCTGACCGGCGGAGTTGATGATATAATAAGTGACAGAGACAGAAGAAGCTTCTTTTTAGGCGGTGGAATAAGGTTTGAAGACGAAGATATTAAATATCTCTTAAGTTCGGCTCCTTTGCCTACTAAATAATATTTAACAAAAGGTTTGAAGAATGTCTGACAAAATCAGATTATTAGATTATGCATCCGCATCTGGTTGAGCTGCCAAGATGGGTCCGGGAGACCTGCACAATCTTATGAAAGGTGTTAACTATAAAAAAAGTTCAAAAGTTTTAGTCGGGATGGATGACTCTGATGATTGCGGTGTTATAGAGATTAATGACCTTAAAATTCTTCAGACGGTTGATATAATTACACCGGTAGTAAACGAGCCATATATCTTTGGACAAATTGCTGTTGTCAACTCCCTTTCAGATATTTATGCTATGGGCGGAACTCCCCTTTCTGTCCTGAATATAGCCTGTTTTCCGGTAGATTGTCTTCCTATAGTTGTTTTGCAGGAGATTTTAGAAGGTGGAAAATCAAAGATAGACGAAGCACAAGTGGACGTTTTAGGGGGGCATACTATAACAGATAAAGAGATTAAATATGGTCTTTCCGTAACAGGATTGGCCGGTGAGAAGATATTTATTAATAAAGGGGCAAAACCAGACCTTGACATTATTTTAACAAAGCCCATAGGTGGAGGAGTAGTCAGTACCGCTCTGAAAGGAGAGTTAATTTCTGATGAACACAAGAAAAAAATGATTGAGTGTATGACAAGATTGAATAAATATGCATTAGAAAGCCTTGATTTTATGGATGTTTACGCAATGACTGATGTAACCGGCTTTGGCTTGCTGGGACATCTTTTTGAGATTGCCAGGGCAAGTAATATTTCTATTGATATTGACTATAACAACATTCCTTTTATGGATGGTTTTTTTGATTATCTTAATTATGGATTAATTCCTGCCGGTTCTTACAGAAACAGAGACTATGTAAATGAGCATGTGGCAGGAGATGCAGATAAAATACTTATTTTATCTACGCCAGAGACATCAGGTGGTTTATTAATATTCTGCAATAAGGATAAAACCAAAGAGTTATTAATGAGGCTTATTGATAGAGGAGACAGGGCGGTAATAATTGGCGAGACAGGAGAGAAATCTGAAAAATATATTAAAATAGTCTGAGTTATTTGTAAATATCGGGATGTCAGGAAAAAACAATTTAATAACAGGTGTATAAAACTATGGAAGATATCTGGAGATTAAAATATCAGGAAGGAAGCTATAAAACGGGCACCAAAGAGAAGTCTCTTCAACCCAGTTTAAAATTTTATATTGAGCTTACAGGTATTATCCTTAATGCCAGTAAGAAGGCAAAAAGGGGATATTACGATTATGATGAATGGATAAAGGATAACATAAGAGTTATTAGAAAGTTAGAAGATGTAGGACTTGAGTTTGATATAACCGGCATTGATAATCTTGGTCTCCTTGAAGGTAAGCCCGCGGTAATCATAGGAAATCATATGAGTACATTAGAGACCTTTACTCTGGGTGGAATTTTGTATCCCTATTTAAAAGTTACCTTTGTTGTAAAGGAAAGTCTTGTCAAAATGCCAGTATTTAAACATATTATGATATCGAGAAAACCTATTGCGGTAACAAGGGCAAATCCGAGAGAAGATTTAAAGAAAGTTCTGGAAGAGGGTGAAAAAAGGTTATTGGATGGCTATTCTGTAATTATTTTCCCTCAAACAACAAGATGTTATGAGTTCGATAGCAGAGAGTTTAATTCAATCGGGGTTAAATTGGCAAAACGCGCCGATGTCCCGATAATTCCCCTTGCCCTTAAAACAGATGGGTGGAGTCAAGGGAAAGTAATAAAAGATTTCGGAAAAATTGATACAAGTAAAAAAGCTTACTTTATATTTGGTAAACCAATATTTATAGAAGGTAATGGTCAGAAAGAACACAGGGAAGTTGTTAATTTTATTGCTGATAATCTAAAAAAACTTGGCGTTACAGTTAAATGAAAAAAGATTCCCCGTTTGTTGAAATATATACAGATGGTGCCTGTAGCGGAAACCCCGGTGTAGGTGGTTGGTGTGCCATCTTAAGATACGGCGAAAAAGAAAAAATTATATCGGGCGGAGAAAAGCTAACCACTAACAATAGAATGGAGCTGATTGCCATTATTGAAGCTCTATCCCATTTAAAAAAAAGGTGTAATGTAAAGGTTTATACTGATTCCCACTATTTATTAAAAGGTGTTACGCAATGGCTTCCTGTCTGGCTTAAAAATGGTTGGATAACCTCTTCAAAAAAGCCCGTTGAAAACAGGGATCTTTGGGAGAAGCTCTATGAACTAACTAACAAACACACAACAAAATGGGAGTGGGTTAGAGGGCATAGTGGTCACAGAGAAAATGAGATTTGTGATAAGATTGCAAAAAAAGAGATAGAGAGAATAAAAAAAAGTGAATAAATTACCGGAACTGCTTGCTCCCGCAGGAGATTTTGAAAAACTGAAGTTTGCCATCCACTATGGTGCTAAAGCAGTATATTTAGGTTTTTCTGAGTTTAGTCTGAGAGGCAACACAGGTGGATTTACAGAAGAAGAGTTAAAATTAGCAGTTGATTATTGCAGATCTAAATCTGTTAAAAGTTATGTGACCATAAATATCTTTGCCCATAACAGAGATCTGACTGATATTGAAAAACACCTGGAATTTTTATCTGATGTTCGGCCAGACGGCTTAATCGTCTCGGATCCCGGCGTTTTGAGACTTGTAAAAAAAATAACCCCCCATTTACCGGTACATATCAGTACACAGGCAAATATAACAAATTATGAGTCTGCCCTCTTTTATCAGGATTTAGGAGTTAAAAGGCTGATTCTCTCAAGGGAGTTAACCTTAAAAGAGCTTGAAGAGATAAGGAAAAAGGTCTCACTTGAGCTTGAAATATTCATTCATGGGGCTATCTGTATATCCTATTCAGGCAGATGTTATTTAAGTAGCTTTTTAACATACAGAAGCGGAAACAGAGGGGTGTGTACCCACCCCTGCAGATGGAAATACTACCTTCTTGAAGAAAAAAGAGAAGGCGAGTTTTTTCCTGTTTTTGAGGATGATAAAGGTGCCTATATAATGAATTCTAAAGATTTATGTCTCGTAGAATACTTACCTGAGCTTGTAAATATTGGCATTGATAGCTTTAAGATAGAAGGAAGGATGAAAGGTATAAATTACCTTTCCGGTGTTGTCCATACATACAGTAAGGCTTTAAATGCTATTCTGAAAAATGAGAGATATGATACTGAAAAATATCTGCAGGAGCTGTTAAGCTTCAGCAGTAGGGGCTATACTACAGGTCTTCTTTTAGGTGAACAAAAATTTTATGATTACAATTTTTTAGATAAATCTTCCCGAATGGAAACACAGATAGTCGGGGTAGTATTAAAAAAAATATCTCCAACTTTGGCTGAGGTATTGGTAAAGGCTGATTTAAAGAAAGGAGACAGGGTTTATTTTTTAACCCCCTGCTATGAAGATAAGCCCTTCGATATCTATTCTATGAAGAAAGAAGGAGAGGTTATTGATTTGGCCCGAAACGAATGGCATATTGAGATGGAGATTCCTGAGTATGCACGAGAGTTGGATATTATAAGAAAAAAAATAACTTAAAAACTGCCAAATTGTAATGAAAAATCCTCGTCATAGTTAGCATAATATCTGTAAAAAAACTTTATCTTCACGTTTTTGTCTGAGACCCCCTTTAAAGAAATTGTGAAAGGGAGTATCTCGTCTCGTTTTAACTCCCTTGGATAAAAATAATAGGTTTCTTCTGCAACTTTCTTTTCTCCACTGAAGGCTCTTGCTGTAATTTCAAGCCTGAATATGTCGTATATATAAATATTTTTTACAAGACCATCTATTTTTATTTCTCCATCTTTAATCCCTTCTTTCCAATAGACCTCCATATCGAAGGAAAGGTATTTTTTATCATAGCCAGTAAGATCATATTTAGGTGGGATATAGGTACTACAGGAACAAAACATCAAAGTCATAGTTAGAAAAATAATTTTTTTAATCTTGGCTGTCTTCATAAAGCCTCCATTTTTTTATTATTTTTACTACACTATTCTTTGTAAGTCTTCGTATATCTCCCTTTAACTCAAAACCCTCTATCTCAATTATATCACCTCTGCTTATTTTTAAAAGTTCGCCATTTACATCATTTATATCTCGTTTTAATAGTTCATACCTTAAGATACCATCGGGAGAACAGACCTCAATCCTGTAAATTCCCTTCTGTTTAATAAGATTACTTATTACACGTTTGAAATTTCTGTTTTTATGTCTGATATCACCCCTTTTCATTATTAAATATGTAAAATTAATGTATCTGTTATTCATTTTATTCTGATTTTCAATATTAATGATAAGCTCACTTCTTGGAAAGAAGATATTCTCGTGACACCAGTCTTCTTTTCGCCAGCAGATGGCTGAAGGGCAGTCGTTAATAAGGTTAAACCCCCTTTCAGATAAATATTCTTTTATAGTCAGGATGTTTTTGAATGATCTTTTTGTCCCGGGCTCAAGTATAATAATAAAAGACTCGTCTTCCCTTAAATATCTTAAATAGTTACTGAGAAAGCTGATAAGTTCGTTTTCTGCTATTTCAGCAAAAACATTACCAAAGTTTATTAAATCAACCTTGTGATCGGGAGTTCCGTAAAAAATTTTTTTAGAAAAATAGGGTGATAACTGATTAATTACCGATTTTCCTAAATCCATGAACTCTTTACTCCTGTCAATGGAGTATAATCTGTCTGAATGGAAGTTTAGCAAACATAAAGAAGAATAAAAGGTAAGCGGACCTGCTCCTACATCGAGAAAAGTTTTACATTCCTTCAAATCATTTTTGTAATAGTTGAGTATGGTTAGGTATTTATACACATTGATGGGATAAAAATAGTATAAGTAGGCTAAACGATAATCTATATTATCGCCATAATTTAATTCATTCTTTTTGTTAGAGTTGAAAAAATCTGATAGCTCTAATACCTTCTTGCTTAGCCTGTTTAATGGTACTTGAGATTTATTGTAATAATCTTCAAGTGTCCTGTGTAGCTTTTCAAGCAAAAATGCTATCCTTTTTTAGTCATTGAGCCTTTTTCACCACATTTGGGACATTTTTGGGGTTTGCATCTGCCTTCTTTCTCTGTCCCGCACTTTGAGCATACGAAAACTGCCATATATCTCCTCCTTAAAATTGTTTTTTTATTCTATAGGTTGTTTCCACAATATTCTCTTCAATGCTTGTTCTTATAGCAGCAGAAATAAAATCAATGTCTTTGGAAGGAATCTTACCGTTATCTTTAATCTCAACATCATATCCTAATCCATAATGGGATTCTTTTGCGAACCATAAATAGATAGTGCCGTCATAATTAACATTTCCTTCTGCACACAAAATATCACCTTCTTTATATTTTGCCTCAAGAGTAACTTTTATGTTTTTTGTTTCGCCTGTTAATGGCATATAACCTCCTTTAATTTTTATTAAAATTTAAGCATAAGTTAAAAAAAAATCAAGGCCGTGACAAAGGAAACGGCAGGTATTTTTCATATTTTCTTGATTTTGTTTTTATTCTATTTTAATCTTAAAATATTCGGGACGTGGCGCAGCATGGTAGCGCACTTGCTTCGGGAGCAAGGTGTCGCTGGTTCAAATCCAGTCGTCCCGATTTTAAAGGAGAATTATTATATGGATATAGTAATAGATATTTTTATTGTGATCTGTTCCTATCTGCTGGGTTCGGTCCCTACAGGATATCTTATAGGGAAATATTTTTTTAAGGTCGATATAAAGCAGTTAGGTAGCGGAAATATAGGTGCGACAAACGTATTAAGAAATTTAGGAAAAAAAATGGGGGTTCTCACCTTGGTTGGAGATGCGTTGAAGGGTGTTATTCCTGTTGTCTTTGCCTTACTTTATAAACCTTATCCGCTAAACCAAACCCTTGTCTTTTATTGTGCATTAACAGCCTTTTTGGGTCATCTTTTTCCAATCTATCTAAGGTTTAGGGGAGGCAAAGGAGTAGCAACTGCCCTTGGGATATATATGATATTATTTCCGTTACAGGTTATCTATGCCCTCATAATTTTTTTTCTGGTGGTTTTGAAAACAAGATATGTATCCTTAGGTTCAATATTGTCTGCTCTTTCAATGCCTCTTTTTGTCTCCTTTTCTGCAAAGGATACCTACCAGATAACTTTATCTGTTATTATTAGCGCCCTTGTTATCTATAAGCACAAAGACAATATCCACAGGCTACTTGAAGGTAGAGAAAACAAAATTAAGTTTTAAAGTTTTTTTAAAAATTTTTGTTTTAAACGGTCTTTTTTCTTGGTTTTTTTTGGATTTCCTCTTTTAATGTTTTGAAAATCATAATCTTCATCCAAATCAGTTCCAAACAGGTTTTCTATAAAATCCTGGGAAGAAAAGACGACCGCTCCGGATCTTTCTGCTGTGCTTTTAACATAATTGTCAGAGGTAATCACAACTAC
>JAOAGA010000130.1 GCA_026415985.1 Pseudomonadota bacterium
CCCTCCGTTAATATGTAGTATATCCCCTCCATTATCCCACCTCCTATTAAAATGATTATATAAGAGGTAGGTTATCACATATGTGACATCTCTCTTTAGTAATTAAATGTGACATTTTATTATAGTAACCACAGAATAATTTAATACCCTTTACTTTAAAACCTAAAAGGTATAAAATTTTAGATTAAATTTTCAAAAGGAGTTGCTAATATGGAAAAAACATTCGCCATTATTAAACCAGATGCGGTAGAGAGAAAGATTACAGGTAAAATTATTCAAAGAATTGAAGAAAACGGGTTTAATATTGTTGCCATGAAAAAGCTTTGGCTTACAAAAAAAGAGGCTGAAGGGTTTTATGCAGTTCATAAGGGAAAACCTTTTTTTGAGAGTCTCACCAACTATATGTCTTCAGGTCCATGTATAGCAATGGTTCTTGAGAAAGAAAATGCCATTGCCGATTGGAGAAAGTTAATGGGTGCAACAAACCCTGCTAATGCAGAAGCAGGAACAATAAGAAAAGAGTTTGCCGTTGATCTTGAAAAAAACTCCGTTCACGGCTCCGATGCCAAAGAAACTGCCGAGTATGAGATAAAATATTTTTTTAGTAATTTGGAGTTTTGTGTCTAACTAATTTGAGAGGTTGATGGTTGGGGTTATTTTAAATTACCAATCTTCAACCTCTTCTAATAC
>JAOAGA010000131.1 GCA_026415985.1 Pseudomonadota bacterium
CCTTTTACCAGTTCGCAAGTTATTACTATCTGACCCCCTTATCTGCAGTTTTAACCAATGCCTTTCCAAAGATCGGACATTATAGAATAAAGGAAACTATACAAGTATCTGAAAGTTCTACAATTTTTAAAAAAAAAGAGGAAATTTTATTTATTCCCCTGAGAAAAAAAGTTTTTTCTTATCTTGAAGAAGATAATGAGAGCTTTATCAATCCGACGGAAGAACAATCAAAGTTAATTTATTTAATTATAAAAAACAAAAATCACACCAAGCCCTTCCTTTTATTTGGCAAGACTGGCAGTGGTAAAACCGCCTTACTCCTTCTAACAGCAAAGAGATTTTATGAAGAAGGGAAAAGTGTTCTTTTTATGGTTCCTGAGATTGGTTTAGCTCCTCATATCTACAAAAGGGCTCTCTCTCTGTTCCCAAAAGAGGATGTTCTTGTATGGAATAGCAATCTGACAAAAACGGAAAGGCGCTATATCCTGGAACGGGTAAAAACTACCCGTTCTTTACTGATCGGTACAAGATCTTCCATATTTCTGCCATTAAAAGATTTAGGATTAGTTTTGATTGATGAAGAACAGGACAGTTCTTACAAAAGCGAGACATCGTTTCCCTATAACAGCAGAGATCTCGCCTTCGTTTTATCTAAAATCTACAAAACACCATTAATACTGTCTTC
>JAOAGA010000132.1 GCA_026415985.1 Pseudomonadota bacterium
GCCCTGTTGAATGTTTTAGCCACTTCTTTACTCAAATCAATGAAAAAGGGCATTGAAGACTCCGGAAAGGCAGACCTATCTCTGCTATGAACATTTAATATACCCATAATTTTTTTATTTCCTATAATAAGTGGCAGAGAAAGAATCTTTTTTGCGGGCTTATGTTTTATCTCTTCACCGTAATGATTTTTTATATTATCTGCCTCGAAGATAAGTGGTTTTCTTGTTTTGATTACCTCCAAAAAGGGCAGGTCGGAGTTATAGTTTATCTTTGTAAACCTGATCTTTTTATTGGTACCGTTGCTTGAGATGACTTCAAAGTTACCGCCGTCTTTTATAAAAAGATATATGCCGTCTATACCCAAAAGCTTACTTGCAGACCTAAGACCTTTTACGACAAACTCTTCCACCTCAATGAGGTGATTAAACTGCTTGACTATCTCATAATGCAGATTAATCTGATTTAGCAAAGTAGTTAGATAGTTTAAATGCTTTATAACCTCTGAGCTTGTTGTACTCAAAGGTCTTTCAGAAAGAACAGGCAATTTTTTTTTCATAACCATAAGTTTTTGTTAATATTTTATAACTTATTTGCCTAAAATCAACTATTTTAATAAAAAAGCTCTTGACATTATACTGACTGGTCAGTATATTATTTATATTGAAAAG
>JAOAGA010000133.1 GCA_026415985.1 Pseudomonadota bacterium
GGGGTACTTAGATGTTTCAGTTCCCCCCGTTTACCCTCTATACACTATGTATTCATGCATAGATGCTAAAGCTTTTACCTTAGCAGGTTGCCCCATTCAGACATCCATGGATCACAGAATATTTGCTTCTCCCCATGGCTTTTCGCAGCTTGTCACGTCTTTTATCGGCTCTTGGTACCTAGGCATTCACCCTACGCTCTTACTAGCTTAACCTATTTCTAGAATCTTTCGATTCCTTTTTTCTTTCGAAAAAAAGATAATTTTCTTGCTTAATTGTTTTACTAATTTTTGCTTGTTACTTTTACATTATATATTTTTCAATGTGCTCTTTTGAATATGTTTGATACCCTAACTATTTTAAAACTTGGTGTTAAAAAATAGATGGTGGAGATGAGGAGAGTCGAACTCCTGACCTCGTGCTTGCAAGGCACGCGCTCTACCAACTAAGCTACACCCCCAGAGTATCAGCACACTCAAAAATAAACAATACAAGTCAAACTTATTCTCCTTAGAAAGGAGGTGATCCAGCCGCACCTTCCGATACGGCTACCTTGTTACGACTTCACCCCAATCATTGAACCTACCTTCGACCACTATTCATGGGCTTCGGGTATTTTCAACTCTCATGGTGTGACGGGCGGTGTGTACAAGGCCCGGGAACGTATTCAC
>JAOAGA010000134.1 GCA_026415985.1 Pseudomonadota bacterium
GGAGCTAAAAGATTCTTAAGAATGTCATAAATATCGTTTATTGCCTTCTCATGTGAAATATATTCATTACGATATTTGTTAAGAAAAAGTTTTAATGATTTCAGTTCTACAATATGTTTATCAGGAACATAATTTATTTTTATTGTTGCGAAATCCGGATAACCGGAACGAGGACATAGACAGGTAAACTCCGGAAAAGAAATTTCTATAAGATAATCTCTGTCAGGGCTGGGATTTTCCCAAATCTCTAATTTAACAGATTCTATCTCCTTTTCACCGTATCTCACTTAGTTATCCTTTTTGCTTTTTCTGAAAGTTACAATAAAAATTATGAAAAAACATAACGTTATGTTAAAAAATTTAATAGCATATACGATAGGTGTTAGGATTATTCTGACAATAATCTTTAAAAACTCATTCTCCGCAATAATCTTTGCCAATTCAGGACTGTGTTTATAATAAAACTCTACAAATTTTCTTCCAAAGTGATTGGTCAGAAGATACCGGTCTCTAAAATCTCTTAGGATCTTAACATTTGGATCAAGATAGGAGCCATATGCTGCGGTTGCAATAAAACACTTCCAGCTACCCGATTCCTTTGCTGAAATTATATCACCCACTACCTTAATCTGTAATGTTTTCGTTCCGTAAACTCCTGTGCTTTTG
>JAOAGA010000135.1 GCA_026415985.1 Pseudomonadota bacterium
TTATTATATTTTTCATATTATCAGCAGAAACATTTTTTAAGCCGTTAACTATTTGATTTTTAACAACATTGAAAGTTAGATTTTTTTCTCTTTCTTCGAGTGTTTCACCAATACAAAAGATTGGTTTTAAACCTTTTTCAAGCGCTTTCAATATTTTTTTATTAATAATTTCGTCTGTTTCACCAAATATTGTTCTTCTTTCACTGTGTCCAAGAATTACATATTCAGCACAAACAGATTTTAACATATCTGCTGAAATTTCACCCGTAAAAGCCCCTTTATCTTCATAAAACATATTTTGAGCACCTAACTTAATTTCAGTGCCTGCTAATTCGTTTGCAGCTGTTAACAAATTAGTAAAAGTTGGGCATACAATATTAATTAAATCTTTTGTTTCTTGCACATTATTATGCATTTTCCAATTTCCGGCAATAACTTTTTTTCTCATTACATTCTCCTAATATTTATTTGACTTGTTCGACTCTTTTTATAAATGGAAAACTCCTCATTATACTTCTTTCTACACCTGCTCTTAGTGTTAAAATTGACATCGGACAATTTTCACATTCTCCTTTTAACTTTATATAAAGAATATCATTTTCCAATTTTACAAATTCAATACCACCATTATCTTCTTTCAAATAAATCTCAATTTCTTTCAATT
>JAOAGA010000136.1 GCA_026415985.1 Pseudomonadota bacterium
ATAAGTGCTGATACATAGTTATTATGGCCACTTGAAATATCGATGATTATTTTCTCTATTTGATCGCCTTCCTCCAAAACGTTTTTTAGCATATCTACAAGAATAAGAAGCACAATATCAGAATAGTAACTATTAAAATGAATTTTCCCATTTTTTGTTGTATAAGTACCCATTGAAGGTAGAGATAAAAATCTAACTGATTCAACAACGTGGGGATGTAGCTTAAAAAGTGAGTCTGGATTTGATAAATAATCATCCGGGTTAGAGTAGGCATTAAAAAGACTCTCATAAAACTCTTTTGAACAAGATTCTTTGAATTTATCGTTATTATACAAAGGCCCATTAAAGGGAAGGCTTACTGGAAAAAGAAGTGTAATTTTTGTGTCGTAATCCTTTTTATCAAAGAACTCCTTAATAGCCATAGAACTTAAAGAGCTACTGAAAAATAAATCATCAATCTGAAAACAGACTTTGTTTAAAAAATCCTTATCAAGTCTGCCTATTTGATAGATAAGAACTTTTTTCATTTCTTCCTCTGATTTATATTTAAAATTTTCGTCTTTCAAAATTAAAGATAACAATCTTTTGGCCGTTCTTAAATCTCTTATTCTGCAAATCGAAGGATATTATCTTTTTATTTATAATTGCTCAATACTGAAA
>JAOAGA010000137.1 GCA_026415985.1 Pseudomonadota bacterium
GCGTTAGCGTGAGCGATTGCTTTCTGTAACAGTAGGTTAGCTAAGTTATTGGCTTATTGGATAATAAGCTCTTTAACAGATATTAAACCGATAAATTTTTTATTTTCATCAACAACAATAATCTCGTCATAAACATTATCAGAAGGTCTTGTTAATGCCCTATCTATTACGCTATTAATATCATCTTCAGTTGTAACAATTAGTGGGTTATCAGCCATAAGGGAAGAAACGTCTTTTTTATAATATAAATCATAGGCATATCTTTCAGAAAGTTTCATTAGAAACTTTTGTTTAACTATTAAACCGAGGGGATTGTTATCTTTGTCTATAACTGCAATAGAATCTTTGATTTTACCATTCATAAAATTTGTGTAGAGGTCTTTAACTTTGTAATCAGAAGGAATGGAGTGTTTCGATGTTATGGTTTGTGTGATTTTTTCCATATATAGTCATTATGAAGAACTTTTTTGAAATTTTTTTTAAATTAGATTTAAATTTTTGTTAAAATTTGACAGAGGGGCTATTATAATGATGAGAGTCTCTTTATTTAATTATTCCCGATATTTTTATGATCAATAAGCGTCTGTAGCTCAGGGGATAGAGCATCGGCTTCCGAAGCCGAGGGTCGCAGGTTCGAATCCTGCCAGACGCGTTA
>JAOAGA010000138.1 GCA_026415985.1 Pseudomonadota bacterium
ATCCCTGATATCAGGGGCTGAAACTAACAAATTTTAATATACATGGACCCTCCTTGTTTCCGTACCCATCCCTGATATCAGGGGCTGAAACCCCCCCCGGTATTATAAACTTCAACTTTCCCTGTGTTTCCGTACCCATCCCTGATATCAGGGGCTGAAACTCATAGAGTTTTGAAATGTCAATAATCATGCGACTCGTTTCCGTACCCATCCCTGATATCAGGGGCTGAAACATATATGATTTTTATACAATTATAGAAATTATACTGTTTCCGTACCCATCCCTGATATCAGGGGCTGAAACACGACGACGACGACGTCCCTTTCTAAAATAAAAGTTTCCGTACCCATCCCTGATATCAGGGGCTGAAACCACATAGGTGACTTTTAGTAGATACATTATCCCGTTTCCGTACCCATCCCTGATATCAGGGGCTGAAACCCGGGCCTTGCGGGCGGGGAAGTTTTCCTCACTGTTTCCGTACCCATCCCTGATATCAGGGGCTGAAACTTGCCCTCCCTCTTCCCATATCCCCGGGGCCTTGTTTCCGTACCCATCCCTGATATCAGGGGCTGAAACACATAGGTGACTTTTAAATACATGCACCCCCCTGTTTCCGTANCCATCCCTGATATCAGGGGCCTGTCTCT
>JAOAGA010000139.1 GCA_026415985.1 Pseudomonadota bacterium
AGGCTCTGCCTTTCTCTTTTCATGGCTGATTTATTTTTTTTACTTGCCAACTTCATTCCTCCTTGCTAATAATAAGACTGATATTCTATTAACAATTTTTTTTTAAGTCAAGAAAAATTATTGAAATAATTTATGAATCAATTATTTAGGTATAAAGATGAAATCGAGATAAATAAGGCTCTGTGGGAGAGGAAAGGTCTTCTGAGAAAAGCCTATGGGGATTTCTATAAGAAGATAAAAGAAAATTTAAGTTCTGAAAGTGGACAGATATTAGAAATAGGCTCAGGCATAGGTGCTATTAAGGAAATTATTCCCCATTGTGTCCTTACAGATATAGTTTATACTCCCTATGTAAATTTTGTCCAAAGTGCTTACCGATTATCTATTCGTGACCGGTGTCTTTCGAATATAATACTTTTCGATGTTTTCCACCATCTAAAGTTTCCTCTGATTGCCCTTAAAGAGTTTAGTAGAGTTTTAAAGCCAAAAGGCAGGGTTATAATATTTGAACCTTATATAAGTATTTTCGGATATCTGGTATATGGTTTAATGCATAAGGAACCCGTTGGCTTTAACAGGAAAATTATCTGGAACGATAAAGAATCAGATATTAAAGATAATTGTTATTATTCTGCTCAGGGTAATGC
>JAOAGA010000013.1:0-9581 GCA_026415985.1 Pseudomonadota bacterium
GGTTTGACAGCAGATTTAAATTATAAAATAGATAAAAATCTTTCTGTTTTTGCTCTAATTGGATTAGATAAGATTGAAAGAGACAATGCTCATGATTACGAAGTTACAGAAGAAACAAAAAAATATAGTTTAAAAGTAGGGGCAAACTATAAGCCGTCTTCTATATTAAAAACGAGAATTGCCTACAAATATACTAAGATAGATGATCCGTTCATTTATTTTAAAGCTGGATGTGCTGATTTTTATCAAAGAGGAAATGTAAATGATACGAATGATGATCCTCCATATTCTTACTACAATGTTCCATTGGGAAGATATAGATTGGATGCCCTTTATGGTCCGATGGTTTATGATAGGCGGAAGGCAGGAATGAGTATTGAGCCTACGGGGGAACATAATATTGATTTAAGTGTAAATTATATGCCAAGCGAAAAAATATACATTGATTTTTCTGGGAAAATTAAATCTTCAAAGAATGATGATTTAGCTACCTATGACTGGAAGAGAAACATTTATTCTGCAAATGCCAATTTGAACTATACTTTAAATCAGGACTTAATGGTTTATGCGGGTTATAACTACCTGAGAGAAAAGTATGATAGTATAATCTGCGCATCCTATTACGATGGTTGAGCAAATATCATTTTATCAAGCCAGGTTGGCTCTGAACAGAATAGCATCAGATATAAAAATGAAGCAAACACAATACTTCTTGGTGGTAATTATAGCTTGAACAAAAAGACAAACCTATCTGCAAACTTCGTTTACAATAAAATCAAAGGTTATATAGAAGGACCAAACTTTGCAAACTCTGTATGGACAGATAAGAAATTAGGTTATCTGTATGACGGTATAAATAATGTTCAAGGAGATAATCCAAGCATAGAGGTTTTGTTATACAATTATGCATACATGAACATACTACCCGAGCTTTCAGATCTTGAGTATGATATTTATGACTTCAATATCTCCGGTGATTACAAGATTAAGGATAATCTCAAGCTTTCTCTTGGCTACATGATGTCTGTTGTCAAAGATAAAAAAGGTTATGTTTACGGTGATGAAGACGGAAAGGTTCATACAGTTACTGCAAGCATAACTTATAACTTCTAATACCCTCATATAAACAAAAAGGGGAGGCCTTTTGGCATCCCCTTTTTGTTCCTCCATTATTCATCCAATAGTCTTGTTTTATTAGGTAAAAAACTGTAAAATCATTTTGAAAAATTATAAAAGGATGGTCTATGGTTATATACTGGTTGGTAATTTTTTTCGTGTTTTTGATGCTTTTCTCCGGTATATGCGGGTATTTTAAAACAAAAAGTGTAGATGATTTCGTAATCGGGAACAGAAATGTGGGTCCCTGGCTTTCTGCCTTTGCCTATGGGACGACCTATTTTTCTGCTGTGCTTTTTATAGGTTATGCGGGAAAGATTGGTTATAATTTCGGATTGAAGTCATTATGGATAGCTATTGGCAATGCTGTGTTAGGCAGTTTTTTAGCTTGGAAAGTTCTTGCAAAGAAAACAAGAGAGATGACCGCTAAATTAAATGCAAGGACAATGCCTGAGTTTCTTTCCGCCCGATACAACTGCAGAGCATACAAATATTTATCAGCATTTATAATTTTTATCTTTCTTGTTCCTTACTCGGCATCGGTTTATATGGGACTTAGTTATTTTTTTGAATCGGTATTCAAGATTCCCTACCTTTATGCACTTCTTTTAATGGCAGGATTAACAACAGTTTATCTTCTGCTTGGCGGATACAATGCAGTGGCATTGGCAGATTTTATTCAGGGCTTAATAATGATAGGCGGGGTTTTTTTGATGGTATATTTTTTATTGTCTAATCAGGAGATAAATGGTTTTATAAATTTAACCAATAAATTAAGAGATATCAACCCATCCTATACAGAGATATGGGGAGGAAAAGGTTTTTCATCGATAATGTTTTTAATGTTTCTAACAAGCTTGGGGACGTGGGGGATGCCTCAGATGGTTCAAAAATTTTATGCCATAAAAGATGTTAACTCCATTAAGCCTGCAACATATATATCCTCAGCCTTTGCCTTAATTATAGCCGTTGGAGCATACTTAACGGGTTCAATGACACCGGTTTTTTTTAAAGGTATACCTATAGACCCAGTTTTGATGAAGCCAAATCCAGATTTACTTATTCCTCAGATGTTATCATCATATGTCCCTGAATGGGTAACCGCCCTTATTTTCCTGTTAGTATTATCTGCATCTATGTCAACACTCTCTTCTCTCGTTCTTGTATCAAGCTCGGCGGTAACAGTTGATTTTTTAGTAGATTTAGGAGTTTTAAAAAGCGATAAAAAGCAGGTTTTTACTCTCAGATTTTTATCATTGGTCTTTATTTGTCTCTCCGTTTACATTGCACTGAAAAAACCAACAATAATATTATCTTTGATGGCAATATCTTGGGGTGCAGTATCAGGTGCCTTTTTGGCTCCCTATATTTATGGTCTTTTTAGTAAAAAGGCTAATATCAATGGGGCTCTAACCGGTACCATAACGGGACTTTTAATTACCGTTGTATTTTCTTTGAGATATAATTTTGACCCTGCAAAATTACCTGCTATCAGTGTGATGAGCATGCTGATACCAATGATAATAGTTCCCGTTGTAAGTAGTTTTACAAAAAAAGAGTAGACAGAAGTAAAGCTTTTTAAAAAAGGGCACCTTGTTAGGTGCCCTTCTAATTCTTATATTTTGACCTTCATGTCTTTTTGCTTCATCAATATTGTTGGTATTTTGGGAGCATCTTTTCCTAATAGAGCATTGGCAACCTTTTGTGGGTAGGACCTATAGTTTAGTTTAACAAGAACATCAAGCTCTTTCTCATTTTTAGGTAAAGCGAATTTATATTTAACCTTTTTAGACCCCTTTGGTGGTATTGTATTGTTATACTCAAACCTTGCAATCTCCCATGGCTTAACGGTATGTTTACCGCTCTCATCTACAGCATAGGCATTAAAAACTTCAGTTCCTTCAGGAATATTGCCCTCTTTGTCGAGAACACCCGATTGATAGACTATATTCCCTTTTTTGTCTTTTACTATTATTTCAAGCCACATCTCCCTTACTTCTGTAAGGCTTGTTGGTAAGTTATGACCCGCTGTTTCATTAATAACTTTAACCTCGAGCTCACCCAAACCTGTCTTTTCTTTTTCAAACTTAACCTCTAATCCCGCAGCATTTTGTAATCTTTTAACAGCCATATCAGAGTGTTTCTGTGAGCCCATTAATTTTGGGATAACAGCATTACCACCTATGAACTCATGGGTGTACATATAATCTCTGTTGGGACCTGTTGTACAGGGTTTACCGGGGAGCTTTTCCGGCTTTTTAAGAGTTTTAGCGGTTGTGATTGCCACTTCTACGGGAACCATATGGCAGTCCTGACATTCAATGCCTTTCTGAGCATAGACAGAAAACTTCCATTCCGTATAGGTATTCTCGATATGGAAATTAGTTACAGGATGAAATACGTTGTGACAGCTACCACAAAACTCCGATTTGGTATGAAGTTCAGAATATTCAGTCTTATGATAGGGGGAAACAGAATCTTTATAGGGGCCTCTTTTTACTTCACCGGGCGATATTACAAAAGATGCGTTTTGGGGAAGGCCGGTTGGACTGATTTTTATACGGACATCTGATATGGTATGACACATATCACAGGTGACACCTTCTTTTGCTATGTCGGTTGTTTCAAACTTTCCGTTCTCAAATTTTACTTCCTGTGACACAGTGCCAATTGCGGTATGACAACCTGCGCAGAGATTTCTTACTGAGCCACCCAACTCTTTTTCTGCAACAACCCACAATGCTTGAAAAACAGGGTCATTGTAGGAGTTTGAATGCATAGACCCCTTCCATTGATTATAAATATCGGGATGACAACCCATACAAACAGTAGAAGATTCGAAATCGGAAGACTTAACTGCCTTTCCGTCAGCAGTGGTTAAGAGTGAGGGGAAAAAGGGAAACTGCTTTTTTATTGTTGCCTCATCAATGGCAAAAGAAACTGAACAAAAAAGAAAAAATAACAGCAAAACTTTCACAAAACACTTCATTTTCTGCCTCCTGTTAAATTTTTTTAATTAGGACTATATTGGTCTAAATTAAATCATATTTCAAAAAAATTTGTCAAGATTTTTTTGTTACATTTAAATTATATTTTGAAAATAGATCTTGTCAAAAAACCACTCAGGGAGTGTAGAAACCCCTTAAAGAAGTTTGACAAATTAAATGAAGTAGGTTAATTTAATAATGTTTAGAAAGATTTTTTTTCAAAGGAGCTTATGATGTCAAGGACACCTATTTTATTAGCGGGAACTTCAAATCTGGAGCTTGCAGAAAAAATTGCTAAGTATCTCGGTTTGTCCATATGTGCATCAAAAATTAAGAGATTTTCCGATGGCGAAACTATGGTTGAAATAGATGAGAATGTCAGGAACAAGGATGTTTTTGTTATTCAATCAACCTGTCCGCCTGTTAACGATAACCTTATGGAGCTTTTAATTCTAATGGATGCATTAAAAAGGGCATCTGCTAATACCATCGCTGCGGTAATACCTTACTATGGCTATGCAAGGCAGGACAGAAAAGTAGCACCCCGTGCCCCAATCTCAGCAAAGCTTGTGGCAAATTTAATTACTGTTGCAGGAGCGACAAGAGTCCTTACAATTGATTTACATGCGGGGCAGATACAGGGATTTTTTGATATTCCTGTTGATAATCTTTATGCAACACCTGTTTTTATAAATTATCTTAAAGATTTTATTGATAAAAATGTTGTAATGGTATCACCTGATGCAGGAGGTGTTGAAAGGGCGAGGGCATATGCAAAAAGACTTAATGCGGGACTTGCAATAATTGACAAGAGGCGTGAAAAACCTAATCAGTCGGAAGTAATGAATATTATCGGTGATGTTAAAGACAAAATTACCATACTTGTAGATGATATGATTGATACAGCAGGTAGCCTTTGTAACTCAGCAGAGGCGGTTTCTAATAGTGGAGCTAAAAAGATATATGCCATTGCAACTCATCCGGTTTTTTCAGGACCAGCCATAGAAAGGATTGAAAATTCTAAGATAGATGAGGTCATAGTAACTGATACAATACCACTATCAGAAAGGGCAAGAAAGTGCAATAAAATCAAGGTTGTTACCATCTCTGGATTAATTGGCGAAGGAATAAGCAGGATAATGGCAGGGGATTCACTTAGTGCCCTATTTGTCTGATAATTTAACTTATAATTGACTATAAAAAGGAGGGTCTATGGAAAAGCAAAGTTTATCTCTTAAGGTTAGATCAGAATCAGGCAAATCGGCGTCAAAAAAAATGAGAAGGGAAGGAGTTATTCCTGCGATAGTCTATGGACACAATAGGCCTAATGTTTTAGCAAAAATTTCTGCAAAAGATGCGATACAACTTTTAAAACAAAAAAATAAGGCTGTTTATTACGAAATAAGCGATGGAGATCTTCCTTTAAAAGGCAAAAAGTTATTAGTAAAGGACATTGTGAAAAACCCGATTTCAGATGAAATTCTTCATATAGATTTTTACGAGATAGCTGAAAAAGAACCTGTGAAGATGACGGTTCCTGTTAGGTTAAAGGGAAAACCGGAAGGAGTTACAAAGGGAGGTATCCTTGAATGGGAAAGAAGGGAGATAGAGATTAAGGCTTCGCCTGAAAATGTGCCGGACTTTATAGAAATTGATATCTCTTCCCTTGATATTGGCGATTCAATACATTTAGAAGATTTAAAACTACCTAAGGGAGTTTGTTTTGTAGGCGATCCTAAAAATCCGGTGGTAACAGTCCTTGCTCCTAAAGAAGAAGTAGAGCTTACTGAAGAAGAAAAAAGGGCTAAATTAGAAGCAAGCCTGGCAGAACCTGCTAAAGAGTAATGGGGTTTTTAATTGTGGGGCTTGGCAACCCCGGAAAAAAATATGAAAAAACAAGACATAACTTAGGTTTCAATGTTGTAGACCTACTTGCAGAACGTCTGAAACAATCATTTCAGGAGAAGGAAAATTATCTTATATCTGCAGGGGAGATTAACAACTTCCCTTTGTATCTCTTAAAACCACTTACTTTCATGAATAGAAGTGGTTTGGCAGTAAAAAATTTTATCAAATATAAAAATGATATAAACGAAAGAAATATATTTGTTGTTTACGATGACCTTGATTTACCTGTTGGAAAAATCAGGCTTAAATGGAACGGTGGCAGTGGGGGGCACAGAGGTGTGAACTCCATAATTGAAAATTTAGCAACTAAAAATTTTTATCATCTGAAAATCGGCATAGACAAACCACCATTAAAAGAGCTTGTAGAAAGTTATGTTTTAGGAAATTTTAGTAAGCAGGAGTATGAGTTTATAGAAGTAGCCAAGGAGAGGGCTGTAGAATGTTTGCTTACCGCAATTAACGAATCTCCAACCAAGGCAATGAATATCTTCAATGGATAAGCTGAGAAAATTGGGGTAACAACAGATTGAATAAAGTAAAGGCGGGATAAACAAAAAAGCTTTTAACAAATCAGTATCAAACCATATAAAGTGGAGTAATTATGGGATTTTCCTTAGGGATAGTAGGGCTTCCTAATGTTGGTAAAACAACTATTTTTAATGCCATAACGAGTATCTGTGCAGAGGCGTCAAATTACCCCTTTTGTACCATTGAACCTAATAAAGGTGTTGTTCCCGTTAAAGATGAAAGACTCGACAAGATTATGGAAATAATCAGAACAGAGTCCTATATACCAACAAGCATAACCTTTATTGATATAGCAGGTTTGGTAAAGGGAGCAAACAAAGGTGAAGGTCTCGGAAACAAATTTCTATCCCACATAAGAGAAGTAGATGGAATTGTTCATATAGTCAGATGTTTTGAGATACCGGACATCGTTCATGTTGAAGGTGATGTGAATCCCATTAGAGATATTGAAATAATAGACACGGAGCTTGCCTTAGCAGATTTAGAGGTTCTTGAGAGGAGAAAGGAAAAACTTATTAAGAGTCACACAGCAGAGGCAAAAAGGCAGTTACAAATAATTGAAGAGTTAGAAAGGATAGTTGGAGGAAAGGGCGATAAAAATTTTTTTGATAACCTGTCCGACGACGAAAGAAAATTTATAAAGGAGATAAACTTAATAACCCTTAAACCCTCCTTTTATGTAGCCAATATAGATGAAAAGGAATTGGAAAAAAAGAAATACTTACCGATTCTTACAGATTATGCAAAAAAAAGAGGTAAGGAGGTATGTGTTGTCTGTGGCAGGTTAGAAGAAGAGATAGGAAAATTATCGGAGGAAGAAAAAAAAGAGATGCTATCTCTCTATAGTATTGAGGAAGACGCCATTCATAAAATAATCAGATATGGGTACAGCTTACTAAATCTAATAACTTTCTTTACTACAGCAAGAAAAGAACTAAAGGCATGGACAATAGAAAAAGGGACAAAGGCTATAAAAGCTGCAGGCAAGATTCATACAGATATGGAACGGGGATTTATCAGGGCAGAGGTTATTCATTATGATGACCTTCTTAGGGCGGGTTCTGAAGCAAGGGCAAGGGAGTTAGGATTTTATCACCTGCAAGGGAAGGATTACGAAATACAGGATGGTGATATCGTTTATTTTAGATTTAATGTTTAATGGCTAATCAATGTTTTTAAAGTAATTACAACAGATTCTGAAAGACTGTTTAAATTATAACCCCCCTCGAGAGCAAATATATAGGGTATACCTTTTTTAGAAGAGATAATACCTTTGATAATTTCTTCTATGCCATTTTTAGTAACGTTTATAGAGGAGAGAGGATCTTTATCTCTTAAATCGTATCCCGCTGAGACCAGTACTATATCGGGATCAAAATCTTTTACAACCTCAGGAAGCCTTTTTTTGTAAATATAGATAAGTTCTTCATCGCCACTATATGCAGAAAGAGGAATGTTAAGTGTGAAGCCAATTCCTTTACCTTTTCCGCGGTCTGATTCTCTGCCGGTTCCGGGATAATGGGGGTACTGATGGGTACTGAAATAAAAGACATCAGATCTATCATAAAAAATATTTTGAATACCATTTCCATGATGAACATCAAAGTCAATAATAAAGACCTTTTTAAATCCCTGACTGATGGCGTATTCTGCACCTACTGCAATGTTATTGAAAATACAAAAACCCATTGCCTCAGCTCTCTCTGCATGATGCCCCGGTGGCCTTACTGCACAAAAGGCTGATTGAATTACACCTTCTTTAACATAATCTATAGATGTAAGAACTGCACCAACTGCATATAGGGATGCCTCTTTTGAGCCTTTGGATAGAAAAGTATCACTATCTAAATAACCTTCTTTTGCTGAGAGAACTTCCTCAATATAATCTTTGCTATGGACTTTTATAATATCTTCAACTGTGGCTTTTTTGGGATTAATCCATATAAGGCTTTCTTTTAAATTTAAATCAGAGTTTATGGCATTTAAGATCGCCCGAAGTCTCTCCGGTGATTCCGGATGGAAAGGGGGTGTTTTGTGTTCCAAAAATATATCATCATATATAAAACCTGTTTTCATAAATAATAAAAAACCAAAAAAAACAAAAGATGTCAAATTTTTTTATATGAGTTATAATTGTCTACAATAAGGTTTGCTGTGTATAAAAGTTAGAAATAAACTTAATTTCATAGAGGTCAAAAATGTCAAAAAAAGGATTAATTCATATTTATACAGGTGAAGGAAAGGGTAAATCAACTGCATCCTTTGGGCTTGTTGTCAGAGCATTGGGACATAACAAAAAGGTTGCCATCTTTTCTTTCCTAAAAGACAGTAAGATTGAGTATGGAGAGATGAAGGCCTTTAAAAAGGCTTTTCCTAATCTAACCTATGTTAGATTTGAAAACAAAAGCCCGCTTTTTGATAAAAATGTTACCGTAGAAGATTTAAAGAAATCTGTTCTTGATAGCTTTAATCTTGCTCTGAGTAAGATTAAGGAAGAAGATTATGACCTTGTTGTATTTGATGAGCTTAATATATGTCTTAAATATGAAATTCTGGATAAAAACTTGGTCCTTGAGTTTTTAAGGAATAAACCGGAAAAGTTAGAGGTTGTGTTAACAGGCAGGGATGCAATACCAGAAATAATTGATATTGCTGACTATGTAACAGAAATGAAGATGATCAAACATCCCTATGAAAAGGGTGTTTCTGCAAGAAAGGGTGTTGAGTTTTAATGTCAAAGGTGCTTGTTATTGGTGGCATTAGTTCAGGAAAGAGTGAGTTTGCGGAAAATCTTGCTTTATCTTACCGGGAACCTCGATTATATATCGCTACCTCAGACATAAAAGACGAAGAAACTCTTACAAGAATTGAAAAACACAGAAACAGAAGAAAAAATCTTTTTGTTACAAAGGAAGAACCTCTCTTTCCGGAAAATTTCTTTGAGACAGGCTATAATATAATCCTTCTTGACTGTCTGACCCATTTTTATAACAATATTTTTTATTATTTTTCTGAAGCAAGGGAAAGAAAAAAAAGAGTTGA
>JAOAGA010000013.1:9679-25406 GCA_026415985.1 Pseudomonadota bacterium
ATGATTTTTATGAAGGCCTTAAAAATTTTAAAGGGTCTGTTATTATGGTAACCAATGAGATTGGTCTTGGAGGTATCTCAGCAAACCCATTGGCAAGAGAGTTTGCTGACTTTTCAGGATGGGCAAACTCATTGATTGCCAAAACCTGTGATGAAGTCTATCTTGTAATGGCTGGGATAAATATTAAATTAAAATAAAAAAGATTATTTTAGACGGGGATTAAGCTGACATGATTGAAGATATAATAAGATCAATAACCCCTTTAGACGATAACCTTATCAAAAAAGCTTATGAAAGAATTGATAATTTGACAAAACCTAAAGGAAGCTTAGGAAGGCTTGAAGAGATTGCAGGTAAACTATATGCAATAAATGATGGCAGAATGCCGGTATCTTTTAAAAAGGCAGTTGTAGTCTTTGCAAGCGACCACGGTATTACAGCACAGAACGTAAGCCCTTATCCAAATTATGTAACTTATCAGATGGTCTATAACTTTCTTAGTGGTGGTGCAGGGATAAATGTTTTTGCAAGGCATAGCAGATCCGATGTTTTTGTTGTAGATGTGGGTGTTGATTATAATTTTGGTGAGACAAACAGACTTATTGTAAAAAAGGTAGCAAAGGGAACCAAAGACTTCTCGAAAGAGCCTGCCATGACCATAGAAGAGGCTAAAAAATCTATTGTTGCGGGAATGGAGATGGGAGAGGAGGTTTACAAAAGAGGTTATAATCTTGTGGGGACAGGTGAGATGGGTATAGGAAACACAACTCCAAGCACAGCAATAATGAGTGTAATAACGGGAGTAAGTCTTGATCTGTTAACAGGAAGAGGAGCGGGTCTTGATGATGATGGGTTAAAAAGAAAAAAAGAGGTTATTGAAAAAGCGATTATTCTTCACAAACCTGTTAAAAATGATCCTCTTGATATATTGAGTAAGGTTGGTGGTTTTGAGATAGGGGCAATAGCGGGACTAATATTATATTGCAGCTCAAAGAAAATTCCTGTTGTGGTAGATGGGTTCATATCTTCCGCTGGTTTTTTAATTTCTTATCTTTTCAGCAAAGATGTAAAAGACTATGTATTTTTTGCCCACAGATCAAATGAACAGGGACACAGAGTATTCTTTGATTTTATCGGGGAGAAGCCAGTCCTTGATTTGGATATGCGTCTTGGAGAAGGAACGGGATCAGCCCTTGCCTTTTTTATAATTGAGGCCTCTGCGAAGATGTTCTTGGAAATGGCCACCTTTGAATCAGCAAATATCTCAAGGGAAATGAAGTGAGATATTTTTTCTGGGCAATAAGTTTTATCTCAATTATACCAATCCCCAAAAAATATTTAGTTTTTGATGAAACGTTCTATAAATCCATAGGGTATTTTCCGATGGCAGGTGCCTTTTTAGGCTTGATTGCATATCTATTATTTCTTGTTTTCTCATTTTTTTTCTCCGTTAATCTCTCTCTTTTAATGTCAATTTTTTTGTATCATATATTAAATGGTGGTCTCCATTTAGACGGCTATGCTGATTTTTCCGATGCCTTTTTTGGTGCAAAAAAAAATAAAAGCAGATTTAAGGAAATTTTAAAAGACAGTCGTATAGGAACGATGGGGGCCTTCGCTCTGTTTTTTTATTTTTCGGTTGTTTTTAAGATTACAGATATATTAGTTCCTGACTTATATTTTTTTGTTTTTTTAGGAATGGCGGGAAGAGTTACTATTGTAAACTGTGCCACTTTTTCTAAACCTCTTTTTAATGAAGGGTTAGGAAGGATCTTTATAGAAAAGGCGGGGTTACCGGAGTTTATTACAGGAAACCTCTTCTTTTTTATTTTGTCCTTAGTTATGGGGTGGAAGTATTTATTAACAGCATTGATTATTTTTATATTCTCTTTTATTTTTAAGTATATGATTTTAAGAAGTTATGAAGGATTTTCAGGTGATCTCTTTGGTGCGGGTTGTATATTTACAGAGATTATTGTTTTTTTGATGTTTATAAAAGGTTGAGATATGGTTGGTCACAGGGATTTATATCTGTTGAGACACGGAGAACTGACTAACTCTTCAGAAAATCTATTAAATGGTCAGAGTGATGTAAAGCTTTCCGAAAAGGGGTTTTTGGAAACAATAAGCTGGCTTCATTATTTTACTGACAAAGATATATCCTTAATCCTGTCTTCTGATCTTAAAAGAACCCTTAATCCTGCCATGTTTTTTTCAGAAAAACTTTGTTGTTCACACTTAGCTTTTAAAGAGCTCAGGGAGATAAGGGCAGGAAAATGGGAAGGCAAAACCTACGAAGAGATAATGAAACTTGATGGAGATTATTTGAAAAAACGATACGAAGATCCTGTAAATATGCCCTTCCCGGAAGGAGAATCTCTGAAAGATTTAAAAAAAAGGGTTATGGGAACACTAAAAAAATTTCTTAAAGAGAAAAAAAATATCCTTCTTATCAGCCATGCAGGGGTAATAAGGGTTATTGTTTTAACCCTTCTTGGCTTACCTTTGAAAAATTTTTTTAAGTTAAGTATTGATTATGCTGGTTTAAGCTTAATAAGACTTTTTGATGATGGTAATAATATTTTAGTTTTTCATAACAGGTTTTCAGGAAGGCAAGAATGGCAAAAGGAATAATATCAGTAAGTGATTGTTTATACAGAGATAATTTTTTTAAAGAAATAAAAAAACGTGAAGGGCTTTTTATTTGCACAATAGCCACAACAAAAACCGCAGAAATTCCCGGCATTTCTGCTGCGGGTGCTACTCCAAGATTAAGAAGATATACCGCACAGGCTGATGTTGAGTATCTTTTTTATGAAAAGACCTACACAATAAAAGAAATACCCAAGAATCCATTAGGTCCGCCTTCCCCTGTTATAATAACAAAGGCTTGTCTTAATCTTTCCGGAATACCTGTCTTCATAATAGATGCAGGCTGTCAGAAAAAGGCTAAAGTGCCTGCAATAATTATAAGACAGAAGGGGCTTGACTGCATTACCTCAGGAAAGGCCTTTGATAAAGCAGAAGATCTTTTTGATATATCCAAGAACCTTGCTTTCGAGTTTGCAAAACTTAACAGGTTTATTATATTAGGAGAGAGCGTGCCAGCAGGCACGACTACCGCTTTATCTTTGATGAGTTATTATGGCATATCGGCTCATAATAAGGTAAGTAGTAGTATAAAGGATAACGCCCACTCTTTAAAATCTGAAGTAGTAAAAACCGCCCATCTTAACTTCAAAAAAAGACATAAGGGTAAGTCCACCCCTTTTGATATTGTAAGTGGTATCGGCGATTCGATGCAGATTGTAAATGGCACAATGGCATTATTTTTGGCCGATTATGTTCCTGTTATCCTTGCAGGAGGATCTCAGATGCTTGCCGTTGTTTGCTTTATGATTAAACTTTCTGAATATTTAGGCAAAAAGGTCAGATGGGAAAATATATCTGTATGCACAACAAGATGGGTGTTGGAAGATAAAACTGCTGATTTCAGAGGTCTTTCAAAAGATGTTAAAAAGGATCTTCTGGTCCTTGCATCTGATATAAACTTTAGTGGATCTAAGTTCAAAGGTCTTCAGATGTATGAAGAAGGGCTTGTTAAAGAAGGAGTTGGTGCAGGTGGTATTGCGGGTGCAGGTTTTATAAGAAGGTATTTTGACCAAAACACACTTTTGGAAGAAATAGAAAGACTTTTCGGAAAAATGATATAACTTACTCCACAGTTACGCTCTTTGCTAAGTTTCTTGGTTGGTCAACATCGGTTCCCTTTAAAACCGCACAATAATAAGCAAAAAGCTGTAAGGGTATTATTGTCAGCAGTGTATCAAGATATGTGTTTATATGAGGGATATAAATTATGTAATCGGTGTAGTTCTTGGTTGTTGAATCATTATTTGATGCAAGGGCAATTATCTTACCGCCTCTTGCTAACACCTCCTGCATATTGCTTAATGTCTTTTCAAAATGAGGGGATTCGGGGTTTATAAGAAAGGTTGGCATGTTTTCATCTATTAATGCTATTGGTCCGTGTTTCATCTCTCCTGCTGCATAGGCTTCAGCATGAATATAAGAGATCTCCTTTAGTTTTAGCGCCCCTTCCATTGCAAGAGGGTAGCTAAGCCCCCTGCCTAAATATAGAAAGTTAGTATATTTATGAAATTTTTTTGCAATATCTTTAATATTTTCTGAAGACTTAAGGGCTTCTTCCATAAGCCTTGGGAGTGAGAGCATATCATTTATGTATTTTTTAATCTCTTTTCTTTTAAGTAGGTTTTTTTCTCCCGCAATCTTTAATGCCAAAAGAAGTAGGACAGAAACCTGGGTAGAAAAGGCTTTGGTTGATGCCACACCTATCTCTGGTCCCGCATGGGTATAGATGGTATTGTCGGCCTCAAGGGATATACTACTGCCAAGGACATTGCATATAGCCAGAGTTCCCATGCCTGCTTCTTTACATTTTTTTAGGGCAGCAAGTGTATCAGCGGTAGAGCCTGACTGGGATATAAAAAGATACAATGTGTCTTTGTTAAAAAAGTTTTTCTTATATCTGAACTCAGAGGCTATCTCAACATAAACAGGCATCTCCGCCAGTTCTTCCAAAAAAATTCTTCCTAAAAGACCAGCGTGATAGGATGTACCACAGGCAACTATATGAATGGAGGAAAACCTTTCAGAAATCTTATAGTTAAGCTCATCTAAAACAATCTCTCCTTTGTCAGGATGTAACCTTGTCCTTACCGTGTTTATAAATGCTTCCGGCTGTTCAAAAATCTCCTTTAACATAAAGTGGGGATACCCACCCTTCTCTGCCTGAGAGATGCTAATGTTCATAATCTCCGGTTCTCTCTTTACTTCATTACCACTGAAATCAAAAATTTTGTAAGTTTTATCAGTTAATACAGCAATCTCACCATCCTTTAAAAACACGATTCTGTTTGTGTATGGAAGCAAGGCGGGCATATCGGAGGCAAAAAAGTTTTCCCTATCACCAAGCCCTATCACAAGGGGGCTTTCATATTTCATCAGATATATTTTATCTGGCTCTTTTTCGTTTAACACGGCGCAGGCAAAGGAACCACGTAAATCTTTGATAGATCTTATTATGGCACTGAAAAGGTCTTTTGTTTCCTGAAAATAAAAGTTTATAAGCTGGGCAATGACCTCCGTATCTGTTTCTGATTCAAAAATAACACCTTTCTTTATAAGTCTTGCTTTTAATTCGCCATAATTTTCGATAATCCCGTTATGGACAAGAACAATACTCCCTGCCTTATGAGGATGAGCGTTTACCTCTGATGGCTTTCCATGAGTTGCCCACCGTGTATGGCCAATGCCGGATGTGCCCGATGCTTTCAGATTGGCTGTTTTTTCTATAAGATTTCTCAGTTTCCCAACTGCTCTGACAATTTTTATGGCATTTCTTTCATGAACTGCAACACCTGCTGAGTCATAGCCTCTGTATTCCAACCTTTTTAATCCATCGATAATTATAGGAACTGCATACTTATTGCCTGTATAACCAACAATTCCACACATCTAACGGTCTCCTTTACTGATAATATTGAATTTTTATTTTTTTATTCTTTTTTTAATCTTGTGCCAGTTCTCTATGATTCTTTGTTCAGATCTCTCAACCGCTAAGGAGTTATCGGGAACATCTTTTGTTATAACAGAGCCTGCACCGGTAACAGCAGATTCTCCTATTGTTACGGGCGCAACAAGGCATGTATTAGAGCCTATAAAGGCGTTTTTCTTTATGTGAGTAAAATGCTTTTTCTCTCCGTCGTAGTTACAGGTGATTGTTCCCGCACCTATATTTGTATTTTCTTCAACGAGGGCATCTCCGATATATGAAAGATGGTTTGCCTTTGCTCCTTTTTTAAATCTTGCCTTTTTTGTCTCAACAAAATTACCTATCTTTACCTTTTCTTCAAGTATTGTTTCCGGTCTTAAATGGGCAAAGGGTCCTATAACAGTGTTACTGAATATCTCTGAATTTTCTATGACGCAATAGGGCTTTATGTGGACATTATCATGAATTATGGAATCTTTTATGATCACGCCCTGCTCAATAGTTGCGTTTTTGCCGATTTTAGTAATTCCAGAGATATGACAATCGGGATAGATTACCGTATCCTCACCAATTAATACGTCTTTTTCAATATAAACCCTTTCAGGATTAATTATTGTAACTCCTGAATCCATATGGTTTTTTAAGATGGTATCCTGTAAATATTTTGTTGCGGTTGCGAGCTCAATTCTTGAGTTTATGCCCAACAGACGCCACCCTTCTTTTTCGGTGTAGCAGGATATGGGAGTACCTTCTGATACTGCCATATCAATTATTTCTGTCAGATAGTATTCTTTTGTAAGTTCGTTTGGTGTTAGCTTCTCTATGTGCTTCAAAAGAAAGGTTTTATCAAAACAGTATAACCCTGCATTGACCTCTTTAACTGATTTTTCTGCTTCACTGGCATTTTTTTCTTCAACAATTTTTAGTATATTTCCCTTGTTATCTCTTATGATTCTTCCATATCCAGCAGGGTTTTCAAGCTCGAGAGTGGTGATTGTAACCGGACTTCTATGATTATTCATTAGATTATTAAGTAATTCAGGGGTAATTAGTGGGACATCTCCCGAAAGGATTAAAACTGTATCGATGTTTTCGCTGAGATGTTTAACCGCCCATCTGACCGCATCACCTGTTCCAAGAGGGGTCTTTTGATGGGCAAACTTAAAAATGAAACCAAAATCATCGGTCAGATGTTTTTCAACAAGCTCTTTTTGGTGAGACAGGACAGGTATTATCTCAAAGGGTTTCAGTTTTAAAGCGGACTCCACCACATAGTTTATCATTGCCTTGCCAAGAACAGGATGTAAAACCTTTGGAAATGATGATTTCATCCTTGTTCCTTTACCGGCTGCCAAAATAACAACTGCTATATTTTTATTCATTTTCTTCCCCCACATATTTTCTTGTAAAGATTAAATAACCTGTGTGGGCTATCATTGTATCATCGGGCCTAAGTCTTTCCGCAACGGTTTTATATTTTCTTAAAAAAATTTCTAAAACATCGGTCTTAAAAAACCGATGATTTTCCAAAGCCTTTAATGTATCCGATACCTGATTTGCGGTAGGGACAAAAACACAAAGGTTACCGCTGTTTTTTAAGGATTTATAACAATGACCTATATATTTTTCAGGGAATTTTACATCTAAAAAGATTGCATCGACAGCATTTTCATCGAAGCCGTCCTCGATATCCTTGTTTTTGAAACTAACAACCTCTGTAAGTCCTAATCTGTCTAAATTTTTCTTTGCAAGCTCCATAAACTCTTCTCTTGCCTCATAGGAGAATAATTTACCATCGGGGTAAAGGGCAAAGGCAAAGGCAGATGTGGCAGAGCCGCTTCCTGAACCACACTCAATCATCTTTATGCCGGAACGAATTCCTAATCTAAGTATAATATATCCTAAATCCTTTGCATATAGAACCTGAGTCTTTCTTTTTATGTGTCTTAAAAAATCATAAACCGTTGGCTTAAATAAAAAATACTCCGTAGCTAAGTGAGTTCTTACAATTGAACCAAAGGGCTTTCCAACAATTAGGTTATAATCTATAAACCCTTTATGGGTTGAAAAATTTCCCTTCTCTTCAATCCTAACAAGATACTCATCATCTTTTTTTGATACGATAAGAACATAATCACCGGGCTTTATTAAATCTTTCTCTTCCATTTGCAAAATTATAACAAAAAAAAACAAACAAAAGAATAAATATGAAAAAACCTACCTCTTGACGAAAAAATTTTTATCAGATATGTTTTTAATAGAGGTGAATATGAAAAAGCCAGCCCCCTTTTTAAGCTTATCCTGGTGGATTATACATTTGTTTGGAATAGCCTTTTTTTATACGGTTGGGGTTTTATTAAAAATTTATTGGGGGTAAGATGCTAAAATATTTTATGAGATATAAACCGGGATGGTTTATTCTTCATGTCATAGCAATTTCTTTTACCATTTTTTTGGGTTACATTACAGATTTTTCAAGGTAGAGCCTATGAACAGAAAATTATTAATATTAGCCCTTTTCTTATTTGCCATCTCGGGACTTATGTTACATTACAGAATCCACCCCTTTTTTGTTACAAGCAAGATAAACCCCGCTGAAAAGGTCTTTAGTCTTACCTATTTCTGGGCGAGCTTGTTACCACTTATTGATACAGTTTTGGTGACATTACTTTTTATGTCAAGAAAGACCGCGGTATACGCCTATCTTTTAAATGGACTAATTGTAATTTATGGAACAGTTCTTATGTCTCATTTTAGTATTAACTATTTTATGGTAGCAAAAATACCACCCTCTGAGTGGATTTTAAAATCAACCCTTCCGGATATTGGAATTGCCTTTGGTGATTTTTTTGTAGGAAAGGTTATTTATGATTCCTATATGGAAATAGCGTAAGATATTTCTTATTCAGATGAGATCTTGAAAACCATCTTGTCAAACTCGGTAACAAGATCTACATAAGAGATTTTAATATTTTTAGAAGGATTAAGCTTAACCGGTGCAAAGTTAATAACTCCTTCCACATTAGCTTCTTCAAGCATGGTTAATACCTCATGGGCTGCAACTGCAGGAGTTGTAAGGATAGCTATTTTAACCGTATTTTTTCTTACTATTTCCTTTAATTTAGTGAGAGGGTAAACAGGAGTGTTATAAGCACCTATCTTGGTTCCGATCTTAGAAGGGTCATTATCAAATGCGGCAACAATATTGTATCCCTGGGATTTGAGATTTCCGTATGACAGTATAGCCTGTCCTAATTTACCAGCCCCGATTATTATGAGATTCCATTGTCTGTTAATTCCGAGGATTTTTTTTATATTATCTCTTAAATGAGTAACAAAATAACCGACACCACGAACTCCAAACTCACCGAAGTATGTAAGGTCTTTTCTTATTTGTGCAGCATTTAATCCGCTTATCTCTGAAAGTCTTGCAGACGATACAACCTCAATACCATCTCTGCTTAACTCATTAAGAATTCTATTATAGATAGAAAGTCTTTTTATAGTTGCTTCAGGTATCTTAGGAAATTTTTTATGCCTCATAGTTTAGAAGAGGGGAGTAATGCTCCCCCCGATTTTAAAGATTAGAGTTTTAAAACTAACATTAATGAGATAACGAGAGAGTAAATAACGAGAGACTCAATCATAGCAAGACCGATAATCATTGGAGTAACAATTTTACCTGATGCAGCGGGGTTTCTTGCAATACCATCAAGGGCAGTTGAAAGACCTTTTGCCTGAGATAAGGCACCAAAGGCTGCTGCAATTGCGATTCCAAAACCTGCAGCTATAGCAATAGCTACTTTTACGGAATCAGAAAGCCCTCCTGCTGCTGGTGCTCCTTCTGCTGCGAAGGCAAATGAAGCAAGAGCAAGAACAATCGCGGTAGTAAGAACAGTTTTTTTCATCTTCTTTCCTCCTTTCTTTATTTTTTATTCTCAATTAGTGCTCGCCATGTTCGACAGCACCAGAGATGTAGGCCATTGAAAGCAGACAGAAAACAAAGGTCTGAACAAAACAAACAAATAAACCTAAAACCATTATAGGAACAGGAACCAGCAACGGAACAAGTGCAAAGAAGATGGCGGTAACGAGATGATCTCCCATGATATTACCAAATAACCTTAAGGATAGTGACAGTGGTCTTGCCAGGTGCCCGATTATCTCAATGGGTATCATTAAAGGAGCAAGCCACCAGAAGGGACCAGCAAAATGCTTTAGATAGGCAAGCCCGTGCTCCTTTAGTCCATGATAGTTGTAAAGGATAAAAACGGTCAGTGCACATGCTGCTGTAGTGTTTATATTATCAGTAGGCGGGTTAAAGCCGGGAACCAGTCCGGAAAGATTCGAAAACAATATAAATATCGCAGCAGAACCGATCAGATAAAGAAACTTTCTTGCGTGATGACCCAATGAGTCTTCCATTATCTTTAAAATGCCTTCGATGAGAAGCTCGCAGAAATTTTTAAAGGTAAAGGTTGAATCCGGAACCGCACCTTCTTCTGTATGCTTTAACCTTCTTGTGCCTAAAAATATAATGATAAATATAATTGCAGAAATAAGTATTGCATTTGATACATGAGTACCGCCGTGAATCCCGAGACTGTGGTCTTTTGCAATTGAGCTGAGCCCCGGAATAACCTGATCAAAAGTAAAAGGAGTTGCTCCACCCGCCATTTACTACCTCCCCCCAATAGTTTTAAAATAACCAAAAAAGCTCTGTAAAATTACTGCAAATGGTAATATACTCAAACCGGAAACAAAAATCAAGATATTTATTTTTGTTTTTAAAATTAGAAGAGTTATGAGACCAAAAATTATTAAAATCTTGATCCCCCATTCAGCTCCGGACCGTTTAGTAAATTTCCCCGCGGAAAGAAGTTTTCTGATTAACCTTTTTAACCAGATAAAATTCAGTATAGAAATCAACCCCCCTGATATGAAGCTTAATATATTGACAAGGCTAAAAAATATAACCGATATAATAACTGTTCCTGCTATTAAAAGAATAATCATTAAAAGAACAATTACATCGACAATGTTTTCTTTTTCCTTAATCTGAGTCATTATTGTCCTTGCCTAAACTTTTCATTAGCTTTATAACATTTTTTATGCCTGCTGCAAACCCAAAAAACAAAAAAATCAGTGTAAAAAGAGGTGAATACTTATCATTAAAGATGTATTTATCTATTAACCATCCCATACCAATACCAATCATAGTAGCTACACCCATCTCAATGCCAATGGAACTCAAATAAAAATATTTTCTGAAATTTTTACCCCTGTCCATAAGTGATAATACTATCATTAGCTTATTACTCAGAGCAATGAAAAATTTATTTAAAAATATCCCCCTTATTTACTATTTTTAAATCTTGTATATAATTTACCAGATGAGGTTAGTGGTAATCTTTTCAATAATCTTTTTAACCAGTTTGTCCTATGCCAGTGATTATATGGCTCAATTTAATCGAATAAAAGAAGATGTTGGTGAGTTTAGGTTCTCTGCTGAAAAAGATCAGATGATAGCAGGGATATCTGTAACCACAATATCATTTTTTTTCGAAGGTGATATAAAAAATTTTTTTGAAAAGAACAGAAACAAAGAAAGCAATTCAATTTCAGATTTTGGAAATTGGGTTGGTAACCCTTTCATTGATTTTGCAGTTCCAATGACTATTTATACCTTTTCAGAAAAGGATTCTAAACTTTCAAGAAGCTCCTTTTCTGCAGGTGAGTCTGTTTTTTTCTCAACTTTAATAGCGGGGGTATCATCTTTGGCCATAGGAAGAAACAGACCCTATAAAGAGACAGGGCGTCATAATTATAAGCCATTTTCATTTGATGATAACGATAGTTTTCCGTCAAAGCATTTGGCTTCTTCGACTGCTCTATTTACAACCTATGCAAAATATTATGATGCACCGGTTTTTTATTTATTCCCTCTTTTTACAGCTTTTGGAAGATTATATGAGAACAAACATTATCTTGCCGATACAGCAATGGGAGCGACAATTGGTTATATAATTGCAGACTATGTTTACAAAAAGGACAAAGAAAGACAGAATAAATTGTCTTTCCTGCCTGTTTTAGATGTCAATAAAGACCATGTCTTTTTAGGTTTTACATATAAGTTTTAACTCTTTTAAGGGCAAAAAAATCTGCTTACTTGGAAAACTAAAGTTTCTTAATTTCAATCAACAGAGGGCCTGTCATTTTTTCTTTGACTTTTTTCCTCTTTCAGGTTTTAATTAAATTATGTGTGAATCCAATGTTTTTATAAAGAGTGAAGAGAAGGAAGTTCTGTTTTATAAAGAGGCAGTAAAAATTATCCCTGTAGGGGAAGATGAGTTTGTTATCGAAGGGCTTTTAGGTGAGCCTCAGAAGATTAGCGGAAAGATAAAAGAGATTAACCTTATCGGTCACAAGATAGTCTTCGAAAAAAAATAAATTGTGAAAGGACCGGGGGTGCTTTTAAGCTGAGAGTCTCTTTGATGAGACAACCCTAAGAACCTGATACGGATAATGCCGGCGGAGGGAAGGTCTTTCTTTTTGTATATCCTTTCAAAACCCCTTTTTTCCGTTACCCCTAAGGTCTAAAATATTTTATGAAAATAAAAGTTAACGAAAAAGAACTTTTTTTTCCGGAAGGAATGTCTGTTTTTGAAGTTAAAGATCTTATAAAACCATACGCAGATATAGTAATTTATAATGGTTTTCCTGTAAAAGATAATGTTTTACTTAAAGATGGCGATGAGGTAACTTTGATCAAAAGAGGTGAGATGCCATCAAAAGAAGAGCTGGAACATCTTCTTATCGCAAGGCACACACCAAAGATTTATGAAAAACTTAAAAAAGGCGTTGTAGGAATAGCAGGAGTGGGAGGATTAGGCTCAAATGTTGCCATATCCCTTGCAAGAGTTGGTGTTGGTAAGCTGATAATAGCAGATTTTGATGTAGTTGAGCCTTCAAATCTGAACAGGCAACAATATTTTATAGATCAGTTGGGAAAAGAAAAGGTCTTTGCCTTGAAAGAAAATATCTCAAGGATCAATCCTTTTACAGAGGTTGTCGCTCATAATATCTTGCTTACAAAAGACAATATCCCTCAGATTTTTGCAGGTGCAACAGTAATAGTTGAGGCCTTTGACAGAGCGGATATGAAGGCTATGATTATTAACACAGTTTTTGAAAACATGGAGGGTGTTTTTGTAGTTTCAGCCTCCGGCTTGGCTGGATATGGACCAAACAATGATATTAAGACAAGAAAATTTTCCAAGAGATTGTTTATAGTTGGGGATCTCGTATCTGAGGCAAAGCCAGGAAGGGGGCTTATGGCACCTCGTGTTTCTATTGCTGCAGGTCATCAGGCAAATCAGGTTATAAGAATTCTTCTGAATGAACCCGATGAGGAGGATGAATTATGAAAAGAGTATTAATCATTGCAGGCTCAGATTCTTCAGGCGGTGCAGGAATTCAGGCTGATATAAAAACTGCCTCTGCCATAGGGTTGTATCCTTTGACGGTTATTACTGCGGTTACATCTCAAAATACAAAGGGTGTTCACAGAGTTCATTTTGTTCCTGAACAGGATATTAAAGCACAACTTGATGCAATCACCGATGACATAGAGTTTAATGTAGTAAAGATTGGAATGCTTGGAGACAGAGCTATTGCAAAGGTCGTGCTTGATTTTATTAAAAAATGCAATAAGCAGGTTATCCTTGACCCTGTTATGTACGCACAAAGCGGGGGGAAATTATCTGAAGAAAATATATTTAAAGATCTGATTAAATATTGTTCTCTTGTTACGCCTAACTATATGGAGGCCCAAAAAATAACCGGAAAAAAAATTAATTCTTTAAAGGATTTCAGGACCACTGCAAAAGAGATTGGCAAGATTGCAAAGAGAGTATTGGTAAAGGGGGGTGATTCTGATATTGATTATGACATTTATTATGACGGTAAGGATATTTATGAGTTTAAGATAGACAGGATCTCCACACAAAACACCCATGGTACGGGTTGTAGCCTTGCTACAGCTATAGCAGGCTATTTTGCATTAACAGGAGATTATCTTGAGGCTATCAAGAAAGCGAGAGAGTTTGTTTACTATTCTTTAAAAAATGGTATTCCCTTAGGAAGCAGGTTTGGAACAGTCGACCAGTTCGCCCTTTTAAGAAAGGATGCTCAAAGATATTTATGTATTAAAGAGCTTATCTCCGCCTATGAGCAGTTAAAGAATTTAAAAATTGGAAAAATACTTCCGGAAGTTCAGTCAAATCTCGTTTATTCTCTCTCTGATGCAGAGGATCTTTCAGATGTGGCAGGATTTAACGGAAGAATTATATCTGTTGGAGATGATATTTTTACTCCTTCTTTTCCTGTATTCGGTGGTTCAAAGCATATTGGCAGAGTTATTCTTTCTGCAAAAAGATTTTTCCCTCAACTAAACTCAGCCATGGCTCTTAGATATGAAAAAGCGGTTATTGAAAAAATAAAAAAATCTGGTTTCGTTGTAGGATTTTTTGATAGGAAAAAAGAGCCAAAAGAAATCAGAGAGAAAGAGGGTAGCAGTTTAGACTGGGGTGTTACAACAGCCTGCAGGAAACTCAAAAACCCTCCTGACTTTATATATGATGAAGGTTCTGTCGGTAAGGAGCCGGTGATAAGGCTGTTTGGGAAAAATCCGTCAGATATTATTGAAAAAATTAGAAAAGTAAAGGAGTTTTATTTTTAATAGTATGCTTGATTTTAAAACAATTGAAGAGCTTTCAAAGGAAAATCCTGCTGTTGGAAGCAAAACTTTAGAAAAGATTTTATCAAAGGCCTTAAACTTAGAGCCTCTTTCTTTGGAAGAGATCACCATTCTTCTTAATATTGATAAAGCAGAAGAACTTGAGTTGTTGAGAGATACCGCAGATAAAATCAAAAGGAAAATTTTTGGTAAAAGAATCGTTCTCTTTGCTCCATTATATCTGTCAAATGAATGTGTTAACAAATGTCTCTACTGCGGATTTCAAAACGGCAACCCGGAGGAGAAAAGAAAGACCTTAACAAAAGAAGAGGCTCTGAAAGAAGCAAAATTTTTGGTAAGTAGGGGGTTTAAAAGGGCTTTACTTGTTCTTGCTGAAAACAAGTCTAAATGCGGGCTTGAATATATAAAATCTGTGGTCAGAGAGATATATAAAGAAACGGGTATGAGAATTTTACATATTAATTCTGCGCCGATGGAAGTTTATGAATTAAAGGAGTTGAAAAGAGAAGGACTCGGCGTTTTTCAGGTTTTCCAGGAAACCTATCATAAAGAAACCTATGAGAAACTACATGTAAAAGGCAGGAAGGCAGATTTTAACTACAGGCTTACTTGTATGGATAGAGCAATAACTGCGGGATTTAAAGATGTGGGAATAGGATGTCTTTTAGGATTATATGATTACAGGTTTGATGTTCTCGCAACAATCTCTCATGCAAGATACCTCAAGGAAAGCTATGGAACCTATCCTCATACAATCTCTGTTCCGAGATTCAGATATGCAAAAGGTGCTGTTGTAGAAAAACCGCTATATGCGGTAGATGATTTTACCTTTAAGAAAATTGTTGCAGTTTATAGATTAGCAGTTCCTACCGCTGGTATTGTTATATCTACCAGAGAGCCAGCCTATTTAAGAGATGAGATTCTTTATTATGGTGCCTCACAGATTAGTGCAGAGTCAAAAACATCTCCCGGTGGTTATACAGATATTCTGGAGGAAGAAAAGGGGGCACAATTTAGTTTGAACGATAAAAGAAGCCTTGAAGAAGTAGTTATATCAATCCTTGAAAGGGGGTTTTTACCAAGTTTCTGTACCGCCTGCTATGGCAAGGGAAGGGTAGGTGAACACTTTCATCGTTTGGCAGAAGAGGAAGTTATAAAAGATTTCTGTGAAAAGAATGCAATTTCTACTTTTTTAGAATATTTATCAGACATAAAAGATAAAAGCTTAAGAGAAAAAATTACACGGTTTTATGAAAAACTTATCGATGATAAAAGCACAAATACAGAGAAAGGTGCCCTTATATGAAGGTTAAGATAAATGGAAAACATGCCGATGTTTCAGATAATATAAATATTCTCCAATTACTTGAGCATCTTAATATTAAGTCCAATTA
>JAOAGA010000140.1 GCA_026415985.1 Pseudomonadota bacterium
GGGCCGATGATTGGGGTGAAGTCGTAACAAGGTAGCCGTATCGGAAGGTGCGGCTGGATCACCTCCTTTCTAAGGAGAACTGTGGTACAGCAAATGTATCACTAATTTCCTGGTCGATATAGTATGGTAACACATACTATGAACCGAGTTCTTATCAAAGCTTATGTCTTGGACATACGGAAGTAGCTTCCGGAGAGTTCGGCGTAAGATGAGATTCATGCACTGTTTAGCTTTCAAAGCCCATTTAAGGTTGGCTTGCCAACCTTTTAATTTGGACTTTGGGATGGTAATAACTACCTGTTGACGAAAGTCGGCAGATATGTTAAAATGATTTTCCGCTTGAGAGAGCGAAAGATGAATGTACCTTGAAAACTATATAATGTAAGAAATCAAATATGATGAGAAGACATTGTATGTAACAATACAGTAAAAAGGGTAACATGTACTAAAACTGGTACACGTGACTCTTAGGATATCATAATTGATGGTTAAAAGACAATCACTTTAAATCCAGGTCAGAAATGACCAAAGAGAACCAAAAAAGATATACTATCTAAAAGAGATCGTAATCTAAGGTAGGGGCGTCAGATGCGAGTAATACAAGGAAGGTGAGTGCCGAGGAGC
>JAOAGA010000141.1:0-244 GCA_026415985.1 Pseudomonadota bacterium
GCAGCAAGGCCAAGCTCTTTATCAAGTCTTTTAAGAGAATAATAGAGGGTTACAACAATTCTTGCCCCACTACAACCCGTTGGATGTCCAAGTGCTATAGCACCTCCATTTATGTTTACCCTATTTCTATCCCATTTAAGCATCCTCTCATTTGTAAGCACTTGAGAAGCAAAAGCCTCATTAACCTCGATTAAATCTATATCATTTAGTGTCAAACCAGATTTCTCAAGAACCATAGGGATTG
>JAOAGA010000141.1:254-618 GCA_026415985.1 Pseudomonadota bacterium
AACCAGGACCTTCTCCCATATAAGCATTTTCACATGCAGATTGGGCAAAGTTTACAATAGAAAAAAGTGGTTTTAAGCCTCTTGCATTTGCCACATCCCTTCTCATTGCTACAAGCATAGCAGAACCATCTGTAAGCCCACAGGAGTTGCCAGCGGTAACACAACCTCCTTTCTTAAAAGCGGGTGGGATTTTTGCCATCTTTTCTAAGCTTGTATCCTCTCTTATTGACTCATCCTCAGAGAATAGTATTTCTCCGCCCTCCTTTGTTTTAACAGGGATTGGCACTATTTCTTCTTTGAAATACCCTTCCCTTTTTGCCCTTGCTGCCTTTAAGTGGCTCTCTACGGCAAACTGGTCTAATTC
>JAOAGA010000142.1:0-245 GCA_026415985.1 Pseudomonadota bacterium
ATTCTGCAGCATCCGCCATTATTATTGCATTATTATCTAAAAACTCAATAAAACCGCCTGCAATTACAGCATATTTATTAAATCCACCTTGTCTTATTTTTATAACATCTGGCAAAAGTGCCGCAACATAAGGAGTATGATTTGCCATAAACTGCATCTTTCCTGACAAACTTGTTACTATAAGGGATTCTACTTCTCCCCTAAAAAACCTTCTATCTGGAGTTACTATCTCTAGGCTAAATTTA
>JAOAGA010000142.1:255-616 GCA_026415985.1 Pseudomonadota bacterium
CCTCATATCCTAATGCTTTTGCCTTTTCTACAACTTCATCTATTGTACCAACCATGAAAAATGCAGCCTCTGGTAAGTGGTCATACTTTCCATCTAATATTTCCTTAAATCCCCTTACTGTTTCTTTTACAGGAACATATTTACCTTTTATTCCTGTAAACTGTTCTGCAACATTAAATGGTTGAGATAAAAATCTTTGTATCTTTCTAGCCCTTGAAACAACAAGCTTATCATCTTCAGATAATTCATCTATACCAAGTATTGCTATTATATCCTGTAACTCTTTATATCTTTGAAGAATATTCTTTACCCTCTGTGCAGTTTCATAATGTTCTTCTCCAACTATTCTAGGGTCTAATAT
>JAOAGA010000143.1:0-357 GCA_026415985.1 Pseudomonadota bacterium
ATGTCAAACTCTTCATATAAAATTACCTCTTCTACTCTTTTATCTTTTAACTGGTTAATATGTCTATAACTATTTTGGCCAACTATTTGAATCAAAATTGATTTCTTTTTTGTATGTTAATAATATTACTGGTATTTATTATATTGGATTTGGAAGAGCAATTATAGCAGGCAAGGTAAAGCGAGGTTAAAGGCTTTAAATAAATTTTCTTAATATAATGAAAATAAATGAGTCTAAAACAATCTATACAAATATTTGTATATAAAAAATCTGCTTCTCTGCCTTTTTTCTTTAAGAGGTTACTAAGCAAATTTTATTTGATTAATAAGTATTGACAGAAAAAAGTCTCCTGTCATA
>JAOAGA010000143.1:367-613 GCA_026415985.1 Pseudomonadota bacterium
CATAATACTAATTATTATATAATGTTTCGTTGTTTGTTTTTAAAAATAAAAAAACAAGAAAATAGAGAAGATGAAATAAAATTTACTTATTCTATTTGGAATGAATAATTGTAAGTAAAATATTTTTTCAGGGAAAAAAGAGTTTAAGGACACAAGGGATTGAAGGATTTAAATAAAAGTACTTTCCCCTCTATTCTTGTAATACTTGCCTCTGCAGGCACAGGTAAGACCCATAATCTATCCACA
>JAOAGA010000144.1 GCA_026415985.1 Pseudomonadota bacterium
TCTTTTAGCATCTTTAATTCCTATGGAGGACATTTACCACAAACTGATGTAAAAAGAGATGTTGACAGGTATCTGTCTCCCCTGTCGGGCAGGATAACCACAATAACACCAGAAGGAAGCTTTTCTGCCAATTTCAAAGCAATGAACATGCTTGCACCGCTTGACATTCCAGCAAAAATTCCCTCTTCAAGGGCAAGATTTCTTGTCGTCTCAAAGGCTTCATCATCAGTTACATAGTAATGTTCATCAAGGACATGGGGATCATATATTTTGGGAACGATTGCTTCTTTCATATTTTTTAATCCCTGAATTCTGTGTCCCTCTGTTGGCTCAACACCTACAATTCTTATCTTATTGTTGAACTCCTTTAATCTCTTTGCAACACCCATAAGAGTGCCCGTGGTCCCCATACCAGCCACAAAATGAGTAATCTCGCCCTTTGTCTGTGATATTATCTCTGGTGCGGTTGTTTCATAATGGGCAAGGATATTGGCTGGGTTTTCAAACTGGTTGGGCATAAAATACCTGTCTTTTTCATCGTTATATATCTTGTGGGCAAGCCTTATTGCTCCGTCTGTCCCTTCGTTTGATGGGCTCAGTACTACCTC
>JAOAGA010000145.1 GCA_026415985.1 Pseudomonadota bacterium
GCATATAATATTACCGCAGGGGAAGTATTAAAGCAAATCTCTGCCATTAACACCAATTTAGCAACGGGCGAGCTTGTCGCGAATAACAATATTGTAGCCGTAGAAACAGGGAAGTTTATAGAAAGTAAGGAAGATTTGGAAAAGATTATTCTCAATGCTTCAGGTAAGGCAGTTTTTTTAAGAGATATAGCAAAAGTAACCGATGGTCCTTCCGAGATAGACAACTATGTGTTGTATGGCGATAAGGAAAGAAAAGACTTGGAACCTGCAGTAACAATAAGTGTTGCGAAAAGGAAGGGAAAGAATGCCACAGTAATTGCTGAAAAGGTTATTGAAAAAATAAACTACCTTAAAGGTAAGGTAATTCCCGGTGAAATAGAGATTACCGTTACAAGAAATTACGGTGAAACAGCGAAGGAAAAGTCTGACGAGCTTCTAAAACATCTTATAATTGCTGTAGTCTCGGTAACCATTCTTATAGCTCTCTTTTTAGGTTTCAGGGCCGGAATGGTGGTATTTATCGCAGTCCCTGTTGTTCTTGCTCTAACTCTTGCGGTCTATTATTTTTATGGCTATACCCTGAACAGGGTTACTTTGTTTGCCCTTAT
>JAOAGA010000146.1:0-239 GCA_026415985.1 Pseudomonadota bacterium
AACTAACGCTCTTTTAGAAGAGGAAATACAGGAACATATGTATATTGAAAAAGAGTTGGAAAAGTCAAAAATAGTAGCTGAAAGAGCAAATGCAGCAAAGAGTAACTTTCTCGCGAATATGAGCCATGAGATCAGAACGCCAATGAATGGGATTTTGGGGATGACAGACCTGACGTTGATGACAGACCTTACTGAAGAACAGAAATCTTATTTAAATCTTGTTAAAAAATCTGGGAATT
>JAOAGA010000146.1:249-608 GCA_026415985.1 Pseudomonadota bacterium
GAAGCAGATAAAATTCTCATTGAAAATAGTAGCTTTTCTTTAAGAGAACTCATCAATGATGTGGTTTTCTTATTTGATATATCTGCAAAACAGAAAAATATAAAACTGTCATTGCATATGGATCAAGATATTCCTGATCTTGTCGTAGGTGATTCAGTTAGACTTAGACAGGTCTTGTCAAATATCGTTGGAAATGCTGTAAAATTTACTACTAAAGGATATGTTGATATAAAAATCAGCAGTGAAAATGTAACCGATAAGAGTCTTAAGCTTTCGTTTGATGTAAAAGACTCTGGGATTGGCATACCTGAGGAACAGAGAGCGTATTTATATGGGCGATTTAACCAGTTGGATAGTTC
>JAOAGA010000147.1 GCA_026415985.1 Pseudomonadota bacterium
TAGCTCAGCGGGAGAGCATCGGCCTTACAAGCCGGGGGTCATAGGTTCAAATCCTATACCACCCATTTTAGTTTATCATTTTAAAATCTCTTCAGAATAAAACCTTTCAGATAAAATCCTGAAGCAAAAACAAATGCCAGAACTGCGATCAAGGGAAATTTTATCACATATACCAGTGGCAGGATAAAAAGCAGGCAGAAAAATCTCAAAATAAGACTTTTCCCAACAATATCAGCTATTGCAGGTGAGTATTTATAATAGATATTCACAAATGCCTTCCCTGCATCAAACCTAATCAGTACCCTGTCTCTAAAATCTCTCAACAGATCTATATGGGGATGGAAAGGTGTCCCGTAAACAGCAGTGGCAATAAAACAGGACTTGTTTTTGCTTTCATTATCTTTATAACTTTCTACCTTTATTGTATAACTATATTCCGAATAACCTGTATTAGCGTAAGCTCTTACACGATAAAAATAAGCCACATTATCTGTTACATTATCAGCAAAATAATAAGAGTTTTTGGATAATGAATTCATCTTTTGAAAAATAACGCCATCTATACTTCTTTCCATTTCATATCCTTCTTCTATGTAAGAA
>JAOAGA010000148.1 GCA_026415985.1 Pseudomonadota bacterium
GTCTAACATAGAGAACTCGTCGGGCCCAAATCCTCTGCAATCGGGCGATTTGGCGTCACCCCATCCTATGCCAAGTTGTATACGTCCCTGTTCTTGTATTATCCGAGCTAATTTTGAATTAAAGCAGCAATATACACGAGCCTTTTGGACACAGCCTACTCCAGTTATTTTGTTTTTACAATACTCACCAACATAATGACATAGTCCGTCACGGTCTCTAACCGCAGTCATTCTTTCGTTTTGACTGCATGAATTAAGAAGATTGCTCTGAGATAAGTCAGGATCACAACAACTTTTGTAGTTTGTTTTAAGTCCCGCAGGCCTGCATTCTCCCGGAGAGCCATTGAAAATTAATATTTTACCCGAACAATTCCCCTGCTCGTCTACTGTGCCATCGGCTTGTAGTGAAGTCAGATTAGCGGAATCGTTTGTTGTTGAGCTTAGTGCCGGGTTTACACATGTAAAAGGAGAACATTTTTTCTGGCCATCACTATCTGTTAAACAGGCACTCCCCGTGGGGTATGGACAAGTATTATAACCTTCAAAACACAGGTTTATTTGCGGATCGTATACGCCTGCTGAACAGATTGGCGA
>JAOAGA010000149.1 GCA_026415985.1 Pseudomonadota bacterium
TCAAAAGGTTATTGTTAAATATATTTATTTTGATTTTTTAGCTCCTATAGGTTACTATAGTAAAGTTCAAAGTGTTGACGATTAAGAAGATAAAAAAACCCGGCTGGTTAGGAGGGATAAAAACCATACCGGGTAAAAGAAGGAGTATATATTATTATATTATTAGAAAATGATTTTTAAGTCAATATAATTTTTTATATGAAAATTTTTCAGGAAGTTATTAATACAATTGAGTATTTAAGATCTGAAGAGGGTTGCCCCTGGGACAGGGCTCAGACCATGGAAAGTTATAAGAAATACATCCTTGAAGAGGTTTATGAGTTGTTTGATGCCATTGAAAAAAATAATCTCAAGGACATCAGTGAGGAGTTGGGCGATCTTTTACTAAACATACTTCTTATGGCAACTATTTTAAAGGAACGGGGCGGAAATAAAATAGAAGAAATTCTAATTAATTTAAATAAAAAGATCATATCAAGACATCCTCATGTCTTCGATAAAAACAAAGAGTATAGTTTAGATAGTTCCTATAAAAGTTGGGTTAACGAAAAGAGAGAAAAGGAGAATAAGGGGCTTTTTAGCGATATCCC
>JAOAGA010000014.1 GCA_026415985.1 Pseudomonadota bacterium
TATTATCACACCCCGTTCTATATATGCAATCTTAAGAGTCTCAAAGAGCTTTTGTTCAGCAAGCCTTTGGGAATAATATCTTGGCGATTTGAACTTAAAATCGGGATTTTCCCCTACAGGAGAGACCACTTCAAAATCAATGCCGATACCTGTAAGTAACTCCTGTCTGCGTGGTGACGTGGAAAAAAGATATATCGGTAAATCACCATTTTTATATATCATAAAGCCTTTTTAATCCCTTAACTATATCGGCAAGATTTTGTTCCGTATTTATATTCATTACCCTGAAAGAAGGGAGATTGTCCGGTTGATAGCTAAATCTTAATTGTTTCTCCAATATCTCTAAATGGGCATCAGAAATATCAGAGTCTTCTTCCATTCTTTTTTTCACCCGTTTCCTGAGTGTCTCTTCACTGGCAAAAAAATTTATAAAAAGAGGGTTAAAACCTTCACGTAAGAGAGAACTCAATGTATTTAACCTCCCTTCCGGATTAATAAAAGTTGCATCAAGAATGACCCTTTTGCCTTTCTTCCCTTCTTTTATTGCCCTTTTTATCATTTCATTATAGGTCCTTTCTGAAACTTCCTTTGAATAGATCCCCTCACCATAGGGAACATATTGGTGTTCATCTTTTTTAATACCCGCTATCTCCTTTCTAATCTCATCGCTTCTCAGGATAACAAAATCATCTTTAAAATTATTGGCAATGGTACTCTTTCCCGAACCGGAAACTCCCATAAATATCAAAGGGTTAAAATTAAATGTTCCTTTATCAGCGTAAAACCTTGCTAATTCGAAATAATCCTTGGCTTTCTTTATAATCTTTTCTTTCAAACTGCTGTCAGTAACGCTTTCCGATATGAAGCCTTCTATCTTACCTCTGACATAGGCTCTGTAGATTTTATAAAAATTAAGAAGTTCTTCATCATAGGCGCTCTGATACTGGTTAAAATAATGATTTTTCAACTCTTTTGAAAGATCATACCTGCCTTTATACTCCAAATCCATTAAAAGAAAGGCTAAATCCTCCAAAATATCGGAAATTCTAAAACGATTATTAAACTCAATACAATCAAAGATGACAATATCCTTTTCCATACAAATATGCTGAGAATGAAGATCGCCGTGAACTTCCCGGACAAAACCGTTATCCTTCCTTAATTTAAAAAGATCCTTATTATATTTAATAAATTTTTCCGTATAATCCTTTATAAGACCGAATGTCTCTTGGTCAATGGTTTTTCCGATGTAAGGGCTAACTTGTTCAAAATTTTCCTGAGTATTGAAGGATACGGAATGAACTCCTCCAAAATCTCTTCCATGATAAACTGGGACAGAGATATGAAAATTATATAGAGTTTGAGCGAGTTTATCTATATTGCTGACAAGCTTCCCCTTTAGTATCTGATTATAGAGTATCTTTTCTTCATTAATTTTTCTCATATATACCGCATATTCACATACCTTAGCCCCTTTTTCTTTTTTAAAAGAGAAGCCTTTACCGTCAGAGTATATCTTTTTTACCCCTAAATACAAATCTTTAGCTAATCTTCTGTTTAACTGAACCTCTCTGTTACAATAGTATTGTCTCCTTTTTAAGGTCGTGAAGTTTAAGAAACCAAAATCAACGGGCTTTTTAATCTTATAGACATATTCATCACCTACAAAAACCTGTGAGATATGGGTCTCAAAATATTTTATTTCCTTTGGTCTTTCAGGGTAGTTTTTTGGATTGAGCATAAAATCTTTCAACGATATCATTTACCTATCCTTATTATCCTTTTTTCTGTTACGATTATATCCATTCTTTTATCATAGTAACCCATGGGAACCTTCTCTATAACCTGAAAATCAAATGCTAAGGCAATCTTAGGCACATCTGCCCTTAACTTAGGTATAACTCTGTCATAAAATCCTCCACCATAACCGACTCTACCGCCGGAAACATCAAAAACACTTCCCGGAATAACCGCTATATCTATATCCGCTAAGTTAGCCCTCTCTGATATGCTAATATCTGGTTCCAAAATACCGTAGGTCCCTTCCTTTAACTCCGAAAGGCTTTTAATATAACACAAAATAAGCTGTTTGTTTTTTGCATCGGTATAGGGAACAACAACCCTTTTTCCATCCTTAATCAGTTTTTCAATAATTGGAGTTGTTTTTACCTCCGACTTAAAATTTACAAAAATAAAAAAGGTTTTACCGGATTTGACCTCATCAAGTGAAAAAAAACTTTCCATAATTACAGAACTATAGAGATTTAGATCATTCTCTGATAATTTATCACGCAGAGAAAGAATTTTTTTTCTGATTTCTCTTTTTTCAACCCTTATATCCATTTATTGAGACCTGTTATATTAATTTATTAAATGTTCTTCCTTTTTTAAACCGTCTTGATCGGCCATATAAAGAACAGTCTCTTTATTATTTTTGAAAAGCCCTTTTGATGTTCCATCAGCCAAATTCCAGTTAATTTCAAGGGTATCGCACAAAACATCTCCTCTGTAGTGCCTTATTTTATATACGACCTCATCGTTTTTTGTCTTTTTTGCCTTTATGTAAAACAAATCATCTTTATAGGCATAAAAAAACTCTTTTTCTTTTTCAGCGATAGGATTTTTACCAGTCCAGAACTCAATGGTATTAAAGAGGACAAAATCCAAAAGGGCAGATATTCCATAGACAGGAATAATGATAAAGGCCCAGGTCACCGCGCTTCTTAAAAATTTATCACTAACCTTGCTATTAATGTCATAGACCTTTCTTGTCAGATTAAATTTTCCAAAACATCCATACACATTTGTAAGGCAGATTAACAACAAAAAGGCGATAAATCTTTTCATAACTCCTCCTCCCTGATTTAATTTTTTTATGGTTAAATTATATCATAGAGCATTAAAATGAGATTAAAAAAATATCATCCTCAGGAGGCATTATTTATGAAAAAACTCAAACCATCAGATAGTTCCGTAGTTATTGCACAGGTTATGAATCCTCAGGATGCCAATCCCGCAGGAAACGTTCACGGCGGAGTAATTATGAAACTCATAGATACTTCTGCAGGAGTTGTCGCGACAAGGCATTCCCGCAGTAATGTTGTAACCGCATCTATAGACAGGTTAGACTTTCATCACCCTGTTTATGTGGGAGACCTGGTCTTTTTTAAAGCAAGCATAAATTACGTAGGCAAAACCTCAATGGAGATTGGAGTAAGGGTTGAATCAGAAAACTTAAAAACAGGCGAGGTTAGACATACCGCATCTGCCTATCTTACCTTTGTTGCCTTAGATGAGAAGGGCAGACCTAAGGAAGTGCCGGGATTAATTCTAAAAACATCTGAGGAAAAGAGAAGATTCGAACAGGGAAAGCTAAGAAGAGAAGTAAGGCTAAAAGAAAAACAGGATAAAGTTGATTATTTTAAAAAATAAATAGATCAATTTGGTGCATAATTTTTCAAAATTTTCTTGAAAAAAGTGAAAGCACTATTTAAAATAGTAAGTCCTAAGATGGGAGATCGTCTAACGGCAGGACAGCGGACTCTGACTCCGCGAATCTAGGTTCAAATCCTAGTCTCCCAGTTTTAAATGGTCCTATCGTCTAGCGGCCCAGGACGCTGCCCTCTCACGGCAGAAACGGGGGTTCGAGTCCCCCTAGGATCACCAATATCAGTTACTCCTGAAATCTGTTAGTTATCGGCATTCTCCTGTCTTTACCAAAAGCCCTTTCCGTGATCTTAACGCCCGGCGGAGATTGCCTTCTTTTATACTCGTTAATATCTATCATCCTTATGGTCTTTAAAACAATCTCTTCAGGAATCCCCATCCTGATAATCTCGTCCTTGCTTTTATCTTCCTCTACATAGGCAGTAATTATCTTATCTAAAATATCATAAGGAGGTAGTGTATCCTGATCTTTCTGATTTTCTCTTAATTCTGCGGTAGGAGCTTTTGTAAATATCCTTTCAGGAATTATATCCCCTTTGTTAAGTTCATTATAATATCTGCCTATCTTATAAACCAGTGTCTTCGGAACATCCTTGAGTAAAGCAAACCCACCCGCCATATCACCATAAAGAGTTGCATAACCGCAACTCATCTCACTCTTGTTGCCTGTTGTGATTACAAGCCAGCCAAACTTATTTGAAAGAGCCATAAGGATATTTCCTCTGATTCTTGCCTGAATATTTTCCTCTGCTGAATTAAAAGGTAACCCCTCAAAAAGAGGTTTTAACTCCTTTATATAGGCATTGTAAATACCGGTTATTGGGACGTCTATTATTCTGATGCCTAAATTTTCAGCCAATTTTCTTGCATCTTCATAACTCTCTCTTGATGTGAACATAGATGGCATAAAAACACCAACCACATTATCCTTACCCAAAGCAGATACTGCTATCCCTGCAACAAGGGAGGAATCAATACCACCACTGAGACCTATAACCCCTTTCTTAAAATTATTTTTATAAAAATAATCTTTAAGAGCTGTTTTTAATGCAAGAAATACTTCTTCTTCTACTGAAGGCATGTGATACTCTTTGGTTATTATCACACCTGAATTGTTTTTGAAATTCGTGTCTATATGGTATTCCTTAACATTAAAGGGGGTCTCCATAAGATCTCTTTTTTTCCATCGGGGATCTTTAAGCCTCTTCTCCCTGATAGCAGAAATGTCGACATCCTTTATTAACAGATCCTCTTCAAAGAGTTTGCCCCTGCCTATTGTTTTTCCATCCTCGTCAATCAGAAAACTATGTCCGTCAAAGACCACCTCGTCCTGCCCGCCCACCAGGTTACAATAAACAATAGAAGTAATGTAATCCTTTGCCCTTGTTGACAGCATATTTTCTCTCTCAGACCATTTTCTTATATGATAGGGTGATGCGTTTATGTTTATTATCAGTTCCGCTCCTGCAAGAGCTAATGCAAAGGCAGGCCCTTCCGGATACCAGATGTCTTCACAGATTGTAACACCAAAGGAAAAATCTTTTGTTTTGAAAATTATGGGATCTTTACCTTTGGTAAAATGTCTTTCTTCATCAAACACGCCGTAATTCGGGAGAAATATCTTATTGTATATCCCCTCTATTTTACCATTATAAATAATACCCGCAGAGTTAAATATATCGTTTTCAAAATGGGCAAAACCAACAATTAAGATGATATCTTTCACCTCTTCAGTTATTTTTCTGATATATTCTTCATTCTGCTTCAAAAAGGTCTTTTTAAAGACAAGATCTTCGGGAGGATAGCCACAAAGTGCAAGTTCAGGAAATACTGCAATATGACATCCCTTCTCTTTTGCAGTATTTGCATAATTGATTATCTTTTGATAGTTACCTCTGATATCACCTACAACTGAGTTTATCTGACAGATACCAACCCTTACTATATCCATCGATGTTCTCCTTTAGTCAAAACCTTCTTAGGTTAAAACAAAGCAATGGAACTATCAAAAATTTTTTAATTTTTCCACTGCCAGTTAATTACCCTAAGATCTGACTTATTAATCTATTCTTCATAATGCATCAAAAAGCCCTTTTCTTTATAAAACTTATATCTTTTTCTACTTTCAAGTATATCATCTCTGTTTTGTTCAACAAACTCATAGATTCTTTCAAAGTTAACGGCAAAGTTTAAATTACATTTGTCATATACAATTAACACCTTAGCAGTTATCGGATTTAGTTCTTCATATACAACCGCTATTTTCTCCGGAGCGTCTTCTTCTGAATATTTAAAAATCTTGTGAGGTATAAATGACTCCTGCTTGTAAACCCATATAAACCTGTCTAATTCATTTGCCCTGTCTTCATCAGAGGTAAAAATAACTATCTTTTCACCTTCATAATAAAACCTTTCGACAAGTTCAAATAGTAACTTGTTTTTATCTTTTTCTTTTACGTTTAAAAAGGTCGCACTTTTCATAAATCAAAAATTATCCTTTTATGGCTTTTAAAACCTTTGATAAATCTATTTTTAGACTTTTTAAAAAATAATTCAATTAAATCTTTCTCTACAGGCTCTTCAATTAACATATTTGTATGGGTATCAATAAAGAAAAATTTTTTTTCTTTATATAAAAGTTCCAGTAAATACTTATATTCTTCGGATATATCTGAAAGTTCTGAAAGATTATTCATATGGGGGTTTCTGTCAATATTTTTTTTAACAAAGTTGATAAATCTTGAAACCAAAAGGAAGGTATAAATCTTTTTTCTGGTAAAATCTCCGGATATCTCAAACATATAGCTTGATCTAAGGGCTCTTAAATCAATCTCTTCTTTCTTCTGATAATCATTATATATTTTACTCCCCGGTGCAAGATAAAAAATACTTGGAGCAGGAAGACATCTGTGTTCCATCAGAAAAATCAATGTATCTAAAACATCTTCTTCTTTCTGGGAAGGAAGTCCTATAATAAAATGAACTTCTGTCATAAACTCGGAGTTTTCTAAAAGCTTTATAAGACCGGTAAGGTTCATTTTGAATCTGTTCTGATTTTTTATGACCTTTTCTGATATATCAACGAGTGATATATTAAGTCTTCTGAAGCCCGCCCGGTACATCTTGTCCAAAATATCTTTATCAAGATTTTCCGGATATATCCCGTTCATTGCAGAAATGGTAAAATTATAATCAGCAGAAATTTCAAGCACCTTTTTAAAATTTGTCTTATCAAATGTAAGCATATCATCTTCAAAGTCTATGTGAGTAACCCCTGAACTATGACAATTCTCCATGTCTTTTTCGATGATTTTAAGATCTATCTTTCTAAAAGGAAGATCAGGTCTCCCGCAGAAATTGCACCTTTTAGGACAGCCTCTCGTTGTAATCATAAAGGCGTATTTACTTTTTCCTATTCTGTATCTTGAACTATCAAGAAGCGTCCTTTCAGGTAATATATTAATATCCTCTTCAATATTGGGAGGAGATAAAATGAGTTTGTCATCCTTTTTGTAACACAATCCTTTTATTTCATCAAAACCGTTCTTATTTCTGATTGCTTTGATTAATTGGTTAAGAGGGGTTTCTCCTTCGCCTCTTATGACAAAGTCAATCTCTTTATACCTTAAAACTTTTTCCGGAAAAATTGTTGGATGGTTCCCTCCTGATACTACTATGATGTCTTTGTTAATTTTTTTAACTTCTTTTGCAATGTCAATAACATCATAAAAATAGGTTGAAAAAAGAGAAGAGATACATACCATATCTGGTTTGAACTCAGCAATCTTTTTTGAGATTAAACTTTTATCAATACCGAAATAGTAGTATCTTGAAAAAAAGGTAAAAGGTGAGAGCCTGTTATCTCTATAGAATTCTTTAAGTTCACTAAAGAATATATCCTCTATGATCTTGGGTTTATAGCCTGTTCTTAAATCGAGTAGTTTTACTTCTGCTATATCTTTTATCCTGGACCCTAAATATAAAAGTCCTAACGGATATGTTCTGATTTTAGTGTCATAAAAATCGCTTATCGGTGGCTGAATTAAAAGAACCCTCAATTTTTCACCTGATTTAGGAAAAATATCTTGGTAATGGCAGGGCAACGAATTTTTCTTTAAATATATCAATGAAATATCTGTCTGTCATTGATGCTATGTAATCAAGGGCAATTTGAGGCGGGCTATTTTTCTCTATATAGTTTTCATCCATCTCAACGATAAAATCTCTGAAAATTGGGGAATCTTTTTTTCTCTTCTCAATATCTTTCAAAGTCTCTTCAAAAAGAAACTCCATCATCTTTTTTATTTTATCATGTTCTCTTTTTATCTTCTTGTTTTTATAAACCCTTTCTCTGTTAAAATTTTTCAGTTCAAATAAAGCATTAGCGGTATCTTCTGACATTGAAATATAAGGTTTATTCAGGCTATTTTCTATAATGTCGATTACAAGGTTAAAGACAATCTTTCCCGCTGTATTACCAAGTTTTTTTACAACCATTTCCGGAATATCTTCTCTTTTTATAAGTTTTAGTGTTATAGCATCTTCTAAATCTCTTCCCACATAACTAATGGTATCACATATCTTGACAAGACATCCTTCGAGAGTTGACGGAGAATAATCGGTCTGACCCCTTTCAATCTTTGCGATGGTTTCATCAATCTTATCTCTACCCGTTTTTCTGTCAGGCTCAGTTTTAATATAATCCTCTTCACCATTGTGGCATAATATACCATCAATGGTATGGAATGTAAGATTTAACCCCTTTCCACCCTTTTCTAAATACTCAAGAACCCTTATACTATTCACATTATGATAAAATTTTTTACCTAAAAATCTTTCACTCAGCGCAGATAGCATCTCTTCCCCGTCGTGGCCAAAAGGCGGATGCCCTATATCATGTCCTAAAGATACTGCCTCTATTAAATCCAAATTAAGCCCAAGCAGTGAGCCAATCGTTCTTGATATCTTGGAAAGAAACTGAACGTGAAGGGCTCTGTGAGTAATGTGATCATTCGGAACAAGAGAAAAAACCTGAGTTTTGTCTATATATCTTGCATAGGCCTTTGAGTATAAAATCCTGTCTGCATCAATGGCAAAGGGCAGGCGATGATCAGTTTTTTCTGTTTTATCTTCCTTGAATCTGAAGGCCTTTTCTGAGAAAACCCCATAGGGCGATAACCCTTCCTTTTCCTTTTGAAGGGCCTTCTTTTTCAATAGCTGAAAGAAATTCCTTTTCATCCATTAATCTCTTTAACCCTGCCAAGTATCTTTAATGCATTTTCTATATTCTCTAAAGAGGTGGCGTAAGACAGTCTTACATAACCTTCCGCATTTGTTCCGAAATCTATACCCGGGGTCACCGCCAAACTATATTTTTCCAAAAGCATTAATGATATCTCCAGAGAGCTTTTTTTCAAAAATTTCATATCTACGAGGACATAAAAGGCTCCACTTGGATTCCCCCAGTAGCTGAAGCCCAGTTTTTTCAGACCATCTAACAAGAATTTCCTTCTTGCATTCATGATCTCTTTTGCCTTTTTAACTATCTCTCTGTGATGCTTTAAAGCAGAAATTCCTGCCCATTGAACAAAATTAGGTGCACAAATAATAAAGTTTTGATGCAAACTTCTCACAACCCTTATAAGTTTTTTAGGAACTACGGCATAGCCCAATCTAAACCCGGTCATAGAAAAGGCCTTTGAAAAACCATTTATAACAAAGGCTTCATCTCTATAGGATAATATTGTCTCTTCGTCTCCTTCATAAGTAAGCCCGTGATAAATCTCATCGGAAACTATATTTATAGGAAGTTTTGCAATATGTTCAATCTCTTTTCTCGATAAAACCTCACCTGTAGGGTTTGACGGCGAGTTTATAATTATACCGGAGACATCCTTACCTGTTAATTTTTCTATTCCATCAAAGTTCAGTCTTTTATTGTTCAGTTTAAAGTATGAGACTTTTCCTTCAAGAAAACTTACATAATTTGGATAACAGGCATAGGAAGGATTAGGAAGAATAAACTCCTTTCCCCTTTCAAGAATTAAGCTGAAAATCAGAAGCATTAAAGGGGATGTCCCGCTTGAAACCACTATCTGCTCAGGAGAGACCGATACACCATATTTTTCATGATAATACTCAGAAATTGCTTCTCTTAACTCAATAATGCCCAAGCTATGGGTATAACTTGATTTACCTTCTTTGACCGCTCTGATTAAAGATTCTTCTATGGCTGGATGAGGAGGAATATCCGGCTCCCCTACACACATATAAAGAACCTTTTTCCCTTCTCTTTCAAGAGTCTGAGCCCTTTCAAGCACTTCCATTGCAAGAAAGGGCTTTATATCTCTACATCTTTTGGGCAGGGATTTTTGCATTAGAAGTTCTTATTAAAGCCTTCCTTTTCTTTTCTTCTTTCTCGAAGGCTATCTTTAAAATCTCATCGGCATTCTTCACAAAGATAAAATTCATCTGTTTTTTTACATAGCCGGGAAGGTCTTCTATGTCTTTATTATTTTCATAAGGCAGGATGACAGTTTTAATGCCGTTAGCAAGGGCAGCAAGGGTCTTTTCTCTTATACCCCCGACGGGCAAAACCCTTCCTCTTAAGGTAATCTCGCCGGTCATTGCTATATCTGTTCTAACAGGTATTTTTGCAAGAGCAGATATCATTGCGGTTAACATAGTAACACCTGCAGAAGGACCATCCTTTGGGATTGCCCCTTCAGGAACATGAATATGTATATCATTTTTTGAATAAAAATCATCTTCTATATTGAATTCAGGTGCTTTCAGCCTTGAATAGGTAAACGCTGCCTGAGCTGATTCTTTCATAACATCGCCTAACTGACCTGTAATAATTAAATTACCTTTTCCTTTAACAACCGATACCTCTACATAAAGAATATCGCCTCCATAAGGTGTCCATGCAAGACCCGTTGCTATACCTACCTGCCCTCTTTCTCTTCCTACCTCGGGGAGAAATATCGGAGCCCTTAAATACTTACTAACATCTTCGCCTTTTATCATAACTGCTTTTTTATAACCTTCAGCCTTTTTTCTTGCAACCTTTCTGCAGACATTGGCGATCTGTCTCTCCAAGTTTCTCAATCCTGATTCCTTTGTATACTGATTTATAATAACCCTGATTGCTTCATCGGTAAATTTAATGTCCTTTTCTTTAAGACCGTTCTCCCTTATCTGTCTCGGGATTAAATATTTTTTTGCAATCTCAACCTTCTCTTCTTCGGTATAACCTGAGAGGGCAATTACCTCCATTCTGTCCCTTAATGCAGGCGGAATGGTATCAAGTTGATTGGCTGTTGTAATAAACATGACATTTGAGAGATCAAAGGGAACATTAAGGTAATGATCCTGGAAGCTGTTATTTTGCTCCGGATCCAAGACCTCAAGTAATGCCGATGAAGGATCTCCTCTGAAGTCTGTGCCTACCTTATCTATTTCGTCGAGCATAAAAACAGGGTTTCTTGTGCCAGCCTGTTTTATCCCCTGAATTATCTTGCCGGGCAGTGCTCCTATGTAGGTTCTTCTGTGACCTCTTATCTCAGCCTCGTCTCTTAACCCACCTAAAGACATCCTCACAAACTTTCTGTTTAAAGCCCTTGCAATAGATCTGCCCAACGATGTCTTACCAACCCCCGGTGGCCCCACAAAACAAAGAATAGGACCTTTTAACTTTTCATTTAATTTTCTGACAGCAAGAAATTCGAGAATCCTTTCTTTGATCCTTTCAAGATCATAATGGTCTTCATCAAGTATTTTGGCTGCCTTTTTTATATCAATACTATCCTTTGTTGCCTTTGACCATGGCAACTCCACCATCCAGTCAAGATATGTCCTTATTACGCTTGCTTCTGCAGAGTCAGGATGCATCATTTCAAGTCTTTTGAGATTTTTCATTGCTTCCTTCTCAACTTCCTTAGGCATTTTTGCCTTTACTATTTTCTTCCTGTATTCTTCTATTTCCTGTAGTCTGTCGTCCGTTTCTCCTAATTCCTGCTGTATTGCCCTTAACTGCTCTCTTAAAAAGTACTCCTTCTGGCTCTTAGATATTTCTTCCTTTGCCTGATTCTGTATCCTCGCCTGAACCTCAAGAAGCTGGATCTCCCTTGTTAAAAGCTCATTTACCTTTTTGATACGCTCTACGGGATCCGCCAGTTCTAATATTTTCTGGTTATCTTCCAGCTTAAAACCTATGTTTGATGCAACCAAATCGGCCAGTTTGCCTAAGTCATCAACATTTTCTATGATAACCATTACATCCGGAGAGATTGGTTTACCTAAAGATATTATTTTTTCAACCTGTTCCTTCACAGTTCTAACGAGAGCTTCTGTTTCCAGACTTGATGGTTGCTGAACCTCTTCAATCTTTTTAATTCTTACTTTATAACAGGGCCTTTTTTCAAGATACTCGGTAATCTCAGCCCTTGAAAGCCCCTGAACTAAAATTTTTATTCTGCCGTCGGGCAGTTTAAGCATCCTCATTATTAAAGATGCTGTTCCAATCTTATTTATGCTTTCTGGCTCAGGCTCTTCCTCACCTGCATCTTTCTGGGCCGAAAGCATTATTATTCTATCCTTACTCAAAGCTTCCTCAACTGCCTTAATAGATATCTCCCTGCCTACAAAAAGAGGAATTATCATATAGGGGAAAATAACTATATCTCTCACCGGCAAGAGAGGTAGCTCCTCTGGAATGGTTGGTCCTTTATCAAAATTTTTGTCTTCTCTTTGTTCTTCCACTACTCCTCCTATTCAACAGGAATTTTAACCTTTTTCTGTCGTTTTTCTATAAGCTTAGGTAATATAATCACTAATAGGCCATTGTCAAGTTTGGCCTTTACTTCTTTTGTGTTGAAAGGCTTAGGTATATGATACCTCCTTTTAAATCTCCCGTATGATCTACCCATACAGTAATATTTGATGGAACAACTCTTGCCCTCCTGCTCCCTTTTCTTGACACCCTGAACAGAAACGGTGTTTTCTATAACTTCTACCTCAATATCTTCTTTCGGTATACCCGGCAAATCTATCTGTATAATAAAGGCATCATCTTTCTCCACTATGTCGGTATGCGGTGAGAAAGAACAACCATTCTCTATGTCAGTTGGATCAATTGTAAAAACATCGTCAATTATAAAATCTGTATAAAGATTAACTCTTTTTTTTACATTTTCTGCCATATTAACACTTTATTATTTTTTTAATTTTATCTCCTATATCCCTTCTCTTCAACCCAAACATAATATTGGCATGTAAGTAACCAAACTTATCTCCTGCGTCATATCTTGTCCCCTCAAAGATATAACCTAAGATCCTCTTTTTCTTTGCATAATCTCTTAATGCATCGGTCAGCTGTATCTCACCATTTTTACCCGGTTTAACCTTTTTTATATACGAAAAAATCTCTGCAGGCAATATATATCTGCCTATAATTGCCAAATTTGATGGCGCATCTTCCACCTTTGGTTTCTCAATCATATCATTGAGTTCGTAAACCCTTTCCTCAATCTCCTTACCTTTAATTATACCATATTTATTTACCATTGTTTTATCAACTTCCATAAGAGATATGACTGGTGCCTTATACTTTTTTACTATCTCAACCATCTGCTTAAGCACTGGAACCTTAGCATCAATAATATCGTCCGATAACACCACACCAAAATACTCATCGGAAGAAATTAAATTTTCAGCACAAAGTATAGCATGTCCGAGCCCTAAGGGTTTTTTCTGCCTAACATATGCCACATCAACCTCTTTAGGAAGCTTGGTTATTTCTTCCAAATTTCCGTTGTCCTCCCTTTGAGATAAAATATACTCAAGCTCAAAGGAGTAATCAAAATAGTCCTCTATAGCATTTTTACCTCTTCCGGTAACAATGATAACATCTTTAAAACCTGCAGAGAGTGCCTCTTCCACTCCGTACTGAATTAAAGGCTTATCCACAATTGGCAACATCTCTTTTGGAATACACTTAGTTACAGGCAAAAACCTTGTCCCTAAACCTGCTGCCGGAAAAACTACCTTCTTTAAAATCATACACTCCCCCGGATCCGGTATTTTTGTGAAATTTTAACATAAAATTTTTTAACTTAACAGAAGTTTCCTATGTTTAAAGTTTTCTAACTTTAAAGGAAAAACAGGGTTGAAAAATATTGTCGTTGACTTATTAGGAATTAATAGTTAAAAAAGGGGGGCTTTAAATTTTGCCCCCCATAAATTACAATGTTTTCAATTCTCTCTTTAGCTAAAACTATTGTGAAACTCTTACGGTAACAGTAAACTCAGAAAAGTCTTTAATTTTATAATTTGGGTTTTGGGCAATGCTATTTGCCAAATACAAAGTGTTTTCCGGATATTCGACTATATACTCACCCATCTTAACTTCCTGCACTGATTTAACCCAAGCCAGGTTTTGAAGTGTTTCTTTTATTGCTAAGGTTTCTCCTAAGCTTTTTAAGTTCTCAAAAATAACTTTAACCTTTTTAGTAGATCCTTCTAAATACTTACCTAACACAGATATAATCTCCGGTGTTGCCTTTTTTGCTAATTCTGAAAGGGCCTGATTGCCTGCATCTTTTGCAGAGAAGGCTTTACCTTTAGCCTCCAATGAGCCTGCCTTAATTATCCTTTTGTCCTGTGCGGTTATTATTCTGTAATTTAATCTTGCTGTTACCTGATTAAAGGGCATCTTAAGTCCATACCCCACCTCTTCACCCTTTGCAGATGAGACATTCATATCAACTTTGCCAAGTATCAGTAGGTTGGAGAGGGCTTTTAACATTAAAGACCTTGCAAAGATTGTATCGTTATTCTTGATAGCCCTTTCTACCTCACCTGCGGTTCCGGGATCTAAATTAGCAATATCCATAACAGTAAAATTTTGTTCCGCTATCTTTTCAATTAAGCCTTCTGTAAAGGTATTTGTCTCTTCTATCTTACCTTCGGGGAAAAAGGCGGGGATAAGTATCGCTACCGAACTAACCCTCAAAACATTCGAGATTGCCTTTTCAGCCTGTTCCCTTACCACCTTTGCCGATATTCTAACCCTGTAAACATCACCATCTCTACCTTCCTGAAGGACTTTATAACTTTCTACATAACCACTGACTGATTTTTGTATCATCTCGTCAACAAGTGCAAAGTTCTGGACTACACTTTGAGCTTTTACCTTAACGCCTAATACCGCCTCTGCTGCGTTCCACTTAGCTCTCAGAATAGCTTCATTTCTTGCCTGAGAGAGATCATTATTAACTATGACAGACTCGCCAACCGCTTCTACAAACTGCTGAGAAAAAACATTAGAAGCAAGAAGAAGTAAAAAAATCATGGTGAAAAACTTTTTCATATTTAAATCCTCGTTTATTATTTATCCTGTTTATTCATATCGGTTTCCAAAGGTATCAAAATTATCTCTATTCTTCTGTTTTTTGCCCTACCTTCTTCAGTATCGTTTGATGCCACCGGTTTATATTGGGCATAACCTACCGCACTTAAATATTTAGGGTCTATGCCACCTTTCTCAATTAGATATCTAACTACCGTAGTAGCCCGGGCGGTTGATAACTCCCAGTTAGTTGGGAATTTTAATGCTATTTTTGCACCAATTGGTCTGTTATCGGTATGTCCTTCTATTCTTATCTGTTTGTCCTTTACTTTTTTAAGAATTTCTGCAACTCTGTCTATGACCTTTTTACCGCTTCCTTTAATCTCTGCACTGCCCGAGTCAAAAAGTATTTTTTCAACCAACTGAAGGGTCAGTTTATCTCTTAACTGGGTTACCTCTATCTCCCCTTTTTTAATCTCGCCACTCAGCTCCGTAACAAGATTATCATAGGTCTTTTTTAGCTCTGCAATTGCCTTTTCCTTTTCCTCCAAAACTTTAGCCCTGTCAGTAGAGAGCTCTCTAACTTCCTTTTTAAGCTCGTTTATAGCTAACTCTTTTTCTGATAACTCTTTTTTTAATGTTCTTGTTTCATCTTCTCTTTGCTGAAGATTTTTCACTAACTCACTCTTTTCCTTTTCTTTATCAGCAATTTTCTGCTCTAAATCGGCAATGACTTCTTTTTTCTTTTTCTCTTCATTTTTTAACAGCTCAATCTGATTATTCTTTAAAGCAATTTCATCCTGAAGAGTATTTATCTTGGTATCTTTTTCTTTCAACTGGGTCTTAAGCTCCAAAGACTCCTTTGTAAGCTCTTCTTTACTTAATGACAGGCTTTTCTTCAGATCTCCGTATTCTTTAATTAGCTTATCGTGGTCTTCAATAAGCTTTTGTCTCTTCTTCTCCTCCTCGCTTTTCTCTTCTTTTAAGGCTTTTATATCATTTTTTTGCTGTTCTATCTTGTTTTTTAAAGAAACTATCTCATCATCTTTGTTTTTAATATCCCTTTCAAGCTGATCTTTTTCTGACTTTAACTTTGACAATTCTGACTCTTTACTTGTAAGCCTTTCCTCCAATTTACCTTTATCTCCCTTCAATGCTTCTATCTCTGCCAGCTTGGCCTTATACTCACCGGAAGAAACACAGGAAAACATAAAAACTGCCAAAAATAATAAAAAATTTTTTTTGATATTTTCCATGGATAACTCTCCTGTTACTAAAAAATAAGGGGAATGTAGTATGAAACCACTACATCCCCCTTAATATGAAGAAAACTCTACCTTAAGACAAATACTACATTAGCAGACTGTAAAAAGCTTGTTTTCTGATTTGCAGAGAAGATTTTTCCTGCATCATCACCGGTCACTTCAGCGTCTGTGGACTTAACTACTCCCTTAGCTTTAACAATTAAAGGATTTTTAAGATTTCTTTCTGCCAATATTGCCTTTGCCTTACCTATATCATTAGTATAGTCTCCGCAACCCTTCTTGATAAGTATTTCCTGAGCTATCTTTGCGGGTTCATATACCGCCTCTCCCTTCTCGGTAACAATTCTGTTTATCAAGGCTGGTTTGAAAGAGTAATCGGTAACATCAATAATAAGACTATCATAGGGCTCTGCAGGAGGAACCATAGCAGGTGCATACATAGGCGCAGGTGGGATAGTAGGAAGAAGGGCGGGAATTAACTGTCCTGCAAGTCCTGCAGTACCAAACATATCAACTTTCAAATATACAATACCCAACTCACTCATAGGGTCATATTGTTCAGATACTATCTGTGCACCTTTAACAAGGGCTTCTACCTTTGTTTTAATAATATCGGAAGTTACTGCCGCATCTTTAACAAGAGTTTCTCCATAGACATTTACACCCTGTAAAAACTCTGCCAAGTTTCTATAGGCAACTACCTGTGCAGCTCTTATTGCCATTATCCTTTTCTGTGCAGGAGAGAGTGGTCTATCTGCTGGTGCAGCACCTTCACCTTTAACAATAAAATTGCCATTAACAAAGGCCTGAGATGGCGATGCGGTTACAACGGGCATAGCGGGTTGCATAGGCTGAGCATAAGGCTGACCATACTGTGGCTGGCCATAGGGTTGCTGAGGATAGGGCATCGGTTGGGGTTGAGGCTGACCGTAGGGTTGTTGATATTGGGGCTGTGGATAAGGTTGACCATAGGGCTGTTGTGGATATGGCTGTCCATAATACTGTGCAAAAGATACTGTAATTATACTAAAAAGAAAAAATAGTGTTAAAAAGATTCTTTTCATTCCTGTCCTCCTAATAAATATTTACTCTTTGTTTTAACATTCTTATTGCAAGAAGTGCTTCAGCACCATCTATGGGATCATTTGGTCTAAACTCACCAGATAACTCAGGCTCCATAAGACCTCTTGTTACCGCATTCATTACCGAATTAAACCAGGGGGCACTCTTTGATACATCGGGATAGGGTGATTTCTCCGTTCCGAAATAAGCGGTATAGAGTTTCTCGTCTCCGGTAATCTTAACAAGTATGTCTTCCAAAATAAATGCTAAATCTCTTCTTAGAACTGGCTCATCTATTTTAAAGAGGTATGCCTTAGTAGTCTGGTCAAAAATAGGCTCTAAACCCCTTACATTAAACTTCATAAGAGTTAAGACCTCATCTTTGTAAACATGATTTAAAACATCGGCGGGTGTAAACTCTGCCTTCATTGCGTCAAGCTGTGATTTAACGGGAATTCTGCCCGCTAAAATTTTATCTAACTTCATCTCAGAGATTAATAATGCTGAAAGGGCACCTCTTGTAATCTTATCTTCCATAGCAAGCTTCTTCCCCATCTCTCCCAGACTCATACCTGCCACAGCGCGGGCAATCTTATCAACCCTTTTAAAACCTCTGTCCGCAGGTTCATTCCATTTTCCTTCCCTTTTTGCCTCAAGAACCTTTGTGTACATATCTCTTGCCTTATTAAACTCTCTCGCAGAAAGATAAGCTTCTCCCATAAAATAATGGATAGCCTCTTTACCCTGATAATAATCTAATTTTTGTTCATTTACATCGGTTTTTACTCCATCTTTATAAAAGTCTTCAACCTTTTCCAACCAATCTTTACCTTTTATAAGGGTATATACTCTCATACCCGCTATGGCATACTCAAACCTATCTTCTTTTGATGTAGCCTTATCTTCGGCCTTCTTCAAGTTTGCCAAAGCCCTCTCTGCCTGAACGCTTGCAAACTTAGGATCCTTTTCTGCAACTGCCTTATTGGCATATACAATAGCAAGCCCACCGTATGGATTAGAGATTTTATCGAACTCGCAGTATAAGGCTCTGTTAAACTTCTCCTCTGCAACATCAATCTTTTTTGCCTCAAGGGCTTTCATCCCCTGTAAATAATGGGTTTTGGCATTATCCTCAATTCCGACACATCTTTTTTCAACCTTTGCACAGGCAAAGACTAAAACCGACATCAGCAAGAACGTTATTATTTTTTTCATAATAAAACCTCCTTTGTTATGACTCTGAGAAACCGCTATTTAAAAATAAGCTTTCATTGTTTACTTCAGGAACTCAGTTCCTTCTTTTAATTTCTGAAAGGCACCTTTCTCTAAGGCCTTTTCTACGAGCATGCCAAGTTTTAAATAATTTTTCGTCTTTTCATCGGTAACTGCCCAGGCACTGTTTTCTGTAACCTGATCTGTAACGATTAGTTCAGCAACCTTATATTTACTAAGCTTTTTCTCATTGGTAACAGGGTCTTCTATAACCTCAAAATTATAGGCATAGAACTTATCTCCCTGTTTAACCCCTTGAGAATGCCCTACATTAAGAAGTGCTGCCTTTTTCCCACCTCTTAACTGCTGAATATAGGCTCTGAGCGGAAACATCTTAACAAGCTCAAACTGACTTCTCATTATTGCCTCTTTTAATGCCGCCTGAGCAAGGCCTAAGAAAAACTCCGGTCTTTTTTCAGCCTTGTTCCCATCAGCAGTTTCCACTGCTGTAAAAGATTTTGAAAACTCAACCTTGCCGGTCTCAACACTAACTATTTTTATTGTCGTATCTATATCTACTCTCCATCTGGGTGTTGCCTGTTGATTTTTCCCTGTATAGGCTGAAAGTAGTGCGGTTCCTAAAGCCCCACCTGTAGAAATACCATACTCCATCTTTACATTATTAACGCTACCTGTTACGATATGTGTTAAGCCTGCCAGCTTACCTAATTTAACCATAGTGTTTTCATCTATCATGCCTGATGCCTGAAGTTTCTGCTCATCAAAGATTTTTGACAAAGAATCTCTTGAATATACCTTAACACCACCTAAACTAATCAAAACTTCTTCTGATACCTGTGCAGCAACACCACCTATCTTGGGAACAACTTCTGTCTGAGTAACCGCAAACTCTCCTTCTGTCTTTGATTTGCCAGCTTCAACATAGCCAACACCAACCGCACCGGGAGTTGCCACAATTCCCGCCGCACCGCCTTTAACATAGCTACTTGTTTTTTGAAAACTGCCAAAGGTTGAATAGGAAGGTCCAATCCCTGTTCTGTTCTCAAACTCTATTACACCTACATTCCAATCTTTACCGACATAAACATCTTTGGGTAACTTTTCTACCTTTTCTCTATCTTCAGGCATAACCTGAAGAGAATTCACATCAAGTGTTGGACCTGCACAACCTACAAGAACAAACAAAAAGAACAATAAAGATATATACCTCTTCATAACTTGGCTCCCTCCTTACTAAATTTATATTTTAAATAGAACACAACTTGCAGTATTTGTCAATGTCTGAAAAAACTTTTTTAACTCAGCAAAAACAGATAACTAAAGGCTATTATTTTTAAAACAATAAATTATTAACGTGACTCTATAATTTCAAAAATAAATGGTGGGGTAATTGTTTTGTCAATCTCGCCGATTTTTTGCAATTGTTTTTCTATATAGTATATTATTTCGTTTCTATCTTCATTCTGTTTCTTTGTTAGCCCTAACTCTAAACCAATCCTTTTAGGAACAGTTAAAACATTCCCAACAGGAAACTCTCTAAAATTACCGGTACCTTCTGTTCCAATCATCGTCATATTTAGTTTCCTTTTTTCATCAAACGCAATAACAACAAAATATATTCTTAAATAATCTGATAAAATATCCTTATTCCCGCTAATAAAATCCTGATACTGACGATTACCAATCTTTAGCAGATAACTGCTTATATAATTTATATCACTTGCGTCAAAATCTTTGGCTGATTTAATTAATCCTTCCATTATGTAAATCCCATAGCCAATCCCTGCCGATGCAATAACAAAATCTTTTCCTTTAAAGACCTTTCTGTTTTCTCCGGATACCGGAGTATTATCTGCCCTTACAATATTGCTATCGGCAAAAATTATCCCAAAATCTTCTCTTTTAAATGCAACTATTTGAGACATTTTGGCTTACCTTAACTTGCTTAACGGGGTTATCTCAACAGTCTTAGATATCTTAGGAAGTTTTTCTTTTAAAACTTTTATGGTCTCTTTGTGAGGATGTCCGATTGCTATGGCAAAACCATTTTTGATAGCCATCTCTACTGCTTTATCTATCTGTTCTGCAATCTTAATCTCATCGATTTCATGGTCCAGAAAAATATCTCTTTTAAAACTTTTAACACCTATCTCCTTTGCTATCTCGTATCCTTTGCTATCAGGAGATGTCCTGCTATCAAGATAAAAGAGCTTTTTTTTCTTGATCTCTGCCAGAAAAACCCTCATCTTCTCCTCACTTTCCGTAAATTTCGAACCCATGTGGTTATTTACACCTTTTATATCAGGCAGAGAGTTTATAAAATTCTGTGTTCTGTTAACTATTTCATCTGATGACATGGAGACTCTCAGAAGATTATCATCTTTACCATATTTATCCATATCCTTAGGCTCCATCGGTATATGAAGCATCAGGTCTTTTCCCTCTTTTTTACCAAGCTCTAAGAAATACATTGAATAGGGCAGATTAGGCAAGATAGAGTAGGTGAGCCCTTTAATACTGAAAAGTTCCTCACCTGATTCCTTTGAATTCCCTATATCATCTATTACTATTGCCAATTTCGGAAGTGAGGGTGATTTTTCTTTAGGTATTATAAACTTGACTGTGAAAGTCTCGTTATCCCTTTTAAACAGAATAAAATCATTTGTTTTAACAGCAACAATTCCTTTTTCCTTAGCAGTTTTTGAACTATTTATGATGTTTTCTATATCTCTGGTATCTGTCTCAATAAAAGTATCATTACCTTCCCTGACAACTCTGATTATTTGTTTTTCTTCCAACTCTTTCAATATATTATTCACAAGAAGGTTAAGAGAATCATCTTTTTTATAATCCTTTACCGGACCGACTTGAGGCTGATCTTTTTTAGACTTCTCGGAAACAAAATAAAAAACCCCTGCAATTACTATTGCAAGGGTTATTAAAGGTATCAATATTTTTTTCATTACTATTTTCTGCTTTTAAAGATATCCCAGCTTTTAATAAGTTCCACTGCCTTCTTTACAAGTTCGTCTTCTTCCGGAGATTTAGGTGCCTTGAACCCATGGGGATCTCTTTTCTTTTCTTTATCTTTATCTTTATCTTCCTTCTGAGTATCTTTAGCATCATCTTCATCTGTTCCAGCTAAATGCTTGGGTAGATCCTTTTCTTTTATCATATGAACCGTACCGTCTTTATACTCTATGTCTGGAGTAATACCCTTTGCCTGAATAAGTTTACCACTCGGGGTATAATATCTTGCAGTAGTCAATCTAAGGGATGAGCCATCTTCAAGCGGGAAAAGTGTCTGCACAGATGCCTTTCCAAAGGTTTGAGAACCCATAATAACTGCAATTTTATGATCCTGCAATGCTCCTGCCACAATCTCGGAAGCACTGGCACTGCCACCATTAACAAGACAAATTATCGGATAATTCCCAACTGATTTTTCCTTATTGGTTGCCATAAACTTGGCACCTTTACCTGCTCTGTCCTTTGTGTAAACAATAATACCATCTTTAACAAACTCATCGGCTAACTTCACTGCCTGATCAAGAAGTCCGCCGGGATTATTTCTTAGATCGAGGATCAATCCTTTGATCTCTGCCTTGCCTTTTAGGTCTTCGAGGGCTTTTCTAAAGTCATTTGTTGTTTGTTCCTGAAACTGAGTAACTCTTATATAGGCGAACTTATCTTCTAAAAGCTGATATTTGACCGTCCTTATCTTTATTATATCTCTTACAAGTGTAATCTCTTTAGGTTCTTTAAAACCTTCTCTCATTATGTGAATAGTAACAGATGTTTTAGGCTCCCCTCTCAAGAGCTTTACAGCATCCTGAACTGTCATCCCTTTTGTAAATTTACCGTTAATCTTAACTATCTGATCGTTGGCAAGTATACCCGCCTTATATGCGGGTGTATCATCTATGGGAGCAACTACTGTTAAAATACCGTCTTTGACTGTTATCTCTATGCCTATCCCGCCAAACTGTCCTTTAGTCTCGACCTCCATCTCCTTAGTTGCCTCCGGCTCCATAAAACCGGAATGGGCATCCAGATTTTCAAGCATGCCTTTTATGGCATTATATATTAATTTTTTCGAGGTGGCCTCTTCTGCTTCTACATAGTTAGATTTAACTATCTGAAAGGCCTGAGAAAAAATCTTGAAATATTTCAAATCTTCTTCGGGAAAGATATTTACCGCTCTATTAAAGGCATATACCCCATAACCAATAGAAATTGAAATAACAACAACAATCGCAAAAATCTTAATACCTTTTTTCACTTAAAGACCTCCTCAATTGCTAATATTTAAATTATACACCTTTGACTAAAAAATAAAAGATAGAAAAAGTTGGATTTTAGATGTCGAACAGATTAGTAAAAAGATGAAAAAAAAGAGGTAAGATATCTGGGGTCTTTAAAACCTTTATATCTTACCTCTTGATTTTGAATTATTTAAACCTTTACTTGCGTTTTTTCTGTTGTTGCTCTGGTGCAGATTGTTGAGGCGGTTGAACTGGTTGAGGTGGATTATAGGCATTTTGAGCCTCTAAAGTTATGTTCTTTTTAGTAGCTGTTTCTACTATACTACCGGAAATTATATACTTAGCCTTTTTATCAACATAAAAAACAATATGTTGTTTGTCTAATTTAATAACCACTTCGTAAACTCCCGGAATCTCTTTCAGCTCTTTTAAACTTGCTATCTCAAACTCTATGGGTAGTATCTGTTTAATAGACTCTTTTACCTTATCCTTTGAAGGTCCTCCGCATCCGATTAACAACAATGCAATCAGAAATAAAACGACTTTTCTCATTCCAACACACCTTTCTATTTTAATTTTTTTAGTTAATGAAATCTAAAGTTTATTGCACCATTTTCTGCTCATAAAAATTGCTAAACCTACTATCAAAAACCCGATTCCTAATTTATCTGCATACTTAATCCCATAGACAACAGGCGTAAGCATAATCCTTGTCATGGTTCTCAAGACCTCATGTCTACTTATAAAATCAGCGATAGGTGGTGAGTTTCTGTAATAGAACTCAACAAAGGCCCTACCAGCAGAGTTTGTCAACAAAAACTTATCCCTAAACTCTCTGAGTACCATAACATTTGGATCTAAATAACTACCGTATGCTGCAGTAGCGATAAAACAGGCACTCTTTGAAGGTTGAACATTAACTGTGGTTCCGGTTGTTGTCCCTGTCCCACCACCTGTTGTCCCTGTCCCGCCACCTGTACCTGTTCCGGCCTCTGTCCCATTTAATATACCCCTTCCCGTAAGATTAATAGTGTATGGAGAAAGGCCTTCCTTAAAAGATATTGTTACGGAAGATGTGTAAACTGTGCTTGCCACCGGGGAAAACCTGATCATAAAGTATAAATCTTCTCCCGGTTTAATAATTTGTGGAGTAAAAGTTGGGATTATAGTGCCTCCTCCTTGTGTGGCACTTGGTGAACTGCCAAATACCACCTCAAAGGGCGTTGTCGGTCCATCTCTGTTTACTATCTCAAGATCAAAAGTACCTGTGTTTGTTATTTTGTATACTTTTGTAGCTGTGCTCCCTACTCTTACACCACTGAAATTTTCAAAGGCAGAGGCGGTTATAATATATTGATAGGGGTTACCATAAGAAGTTGCCTGCAAGTTAACCGTCTGAGCACCGTTCAAGGCGTCGGAATAAATTTTAAAATTGGCATTATAATTACCCTGCGTAGTTGAGCTGAAATTTACAAATATATACTTTGAGGTATTAGGCATTATCTGAATCTTATTAGAAGAAGATGCGGGTTTGCCAACATAATCAATGCTAAACTTATTCCCTGGCTCTGTAATGCTTGAGATATTTAAAAAGGCATTACCAGTATTTGCTACAGTAATAACCTTGGTAATCTTTTTACCTGCCTGAATATTGCCAAAATCTATAGAAGGAGGAGTTAACAAGATATAAGGACCTGTTGCAGTGCCTTCTTCAACACCTGTTCCGGTAAATGTAATCTGTGCAGGGTTTAACGGTTCGTGTTCATAGAGGATTTTAAAGGAAGAAGTAAATGTCCCTTTCTGACTTGGGTTAAACCTTGCCTGTAAAACCAATGTTGAACCAGAGGGTAAGACATAGGGTGTTGATGGAGCATTTAAAACAGTAAAGGGACCAGTAGGATTATCAAAATTAAGAATCTTAACATCTATCTGACCGGTATTTTGAATTATAAAGCTTTTTGTCTCTGTTGAGTTGACACCTATGGAGCTGAACGTAACTGACTGTGAGGCACCGGGTGCGGGAGATACATTAGGATTAGCAGAAATACCCTGCAACTGTATAGAAGGAGTCCCGTTTACTGCATCGGAATATACTTTCAGACTATTAGAGAAGGAACCCGAAGTAGTGGGGTTAAACTTTATTGTTATGTTATAGGAACTGCCGGGGAGTAATGCTACAGGAAAAGAGGGGGCAAAGACAAAGCTGAAGGCTCCGGAGGGACTGTCAATTCCGGTTACCGTTAATATTGAGTTACCCGTATTTTTAATTGATAGAGCCATGGTTTTTGTAGACCCTGTTGCTATGGTTCCAAAATCAAGAGATGACGGATCAGGGATTAATGTTATTTTTGGTGCAGTACCAACACCTTTAAGATTAATCGTGGAATTGCCACCATCTGTGGTTATGCTAAGAGTGCCAATATGATTAACATTGTCCTGCGGAGAAAATCTAAGGACTATGTCTTTATAATTTCCTTTTGTAATTGGAGCCGATACTGAACTGTATATACTAAACCCGTTACCATTGAG
>JAOAGA010000150.1 GCA_026415985.1 Pseudomonadota bacterium
GGCAAAACAATAATCTTGGTGATTTTTGGGAAGATGGGACAATAATTTTTTTCTTCAACGACATAATTTTTTGTATACGAACAGGAAAACAAAAGAAATGAAATAAGAAAAATTAGTATTTTTTTCACTATCTATCCTTTTTCTCTACGATTTCTGAAAAATTTTTCAGTATCTTAAGCCCTAAACGCTGACTTTTTTCAGGATGAAACTGACAGGCGAAAAGTTTGCCATAAGATATTGAAGATACAAAATCTATACCATAAAAAGTCTTTGTTGCAACCAGAGATTCATCTGTCTCCACATAATAGGAGTGAACAAAGTAAAAGAAAGAGTTATCATTAATTCCATTTAAATAAGGAGTGTCTTTAATTTTCCTGACTTCACTCCAACCCATATGAGGCACTTTCAGCTTTTCCCCCTCATAAATCATGTTTTCAGAAAATCTTTTTACCTTTCCGGGGAAAATACTGAGACCTTTAACAGGACCATACTCCTCGCTCTCTTCGAATAAAAGCTGTAACCCCAAACAGATACCTAAAAAGGGTTTTGAAAGGGCTACTTGTTTTATAGGTTCAATAAGATTAAATC
>JAOAGA010000151.1 GCA_026415985.1 Pseudomonadota bacterium
GATAACAGTAAAAGATTAAGGCAGGTATTATACGAGTTTCCCCACTCACCCCTCACGTATCACATCTCACATATCACCTATCACGTCTCACCTATCCCCCTATTCATACTCCCCGACCTGAACCCCTCTAAATCGAGGGTAACATAGTTAAAACCTAACTTAAGAAGATAATTAACAATATTATCTTTTAACTCAAGAACTCTTGAAAAATCCTCGCCTTTGACTTCAATCCTTGCAACATCACCGTGAGCCCTCACCCTGACAACAGAAAAGCCTAAACTCTCAAGATAAATTTCAGCAGAATCGATTTTTTTTAAAGTCTCAACTGAAATTGCCTGACCATAGGGTATTCTCGATGCTAAACAGGCTTTTGAGGGTTTGTTATAGGTTGGAAGATTATACTTTTTCGAGAGCTCCCTAACCTCTGACTTTGTTATACCTGCAATCAAAAGGGGGCTTATAACTCCCCTTTCTTCAACAGCCTTTCTGCCCGGTCTAAAATCGCTTAGGTCATCGAGATTGCTACCTTCAAAGACTGCATCAAAACCTAAAGCATCTTTCATCTTTACTG
>JAOAGA010000152.1:0-266 GCA_026415985.1 Pseudomonadota bacterium
GTTCCCGGGTCTTGTACACACCGCCCGTCACACCATGGGAGTTGGATATGCCCGAAGTCAGTGACCTAACCCGCAAGGGAAGGAGCTGCCGAAGGTGGAGCCGATGACTGGGGTGAAGTCGTAACAAGGTAGCCGTATCGGAAGGTGCGGCTGGATCACCTCCTTTCTAAGAGAAAAAGTAAGGGTTGTTTTACTGTTCAGTTATCAAAGAGGATCAGGAAAAAGAGAAGATGCAAATCTGATTGGAGAGCCTGAGACAATTGAAT
>JAOAGA010000152.1:276-558 GCA_026415985.1 Pseudomonadota bacterium
TAAAAAAGAATTTCATAAATGAAGTTCCTCTGGGTTTAAATAAAAACCTTACATAGTTCAAATTAATCTTGAACATGATAACAAAATATTTCTGGTGGTGATGCGTTTAGGGGACACACCCGTTCTCATCCCGAACACGATGGTTAAGACTTAGACGGCCGATGGTACTGTACTGGAGACGGTATGGGAGAGTAGGTGGCTGCCAGATAAAATTTTGATTTTCATTAGTGATTAGATATAAGTAAACAAAACAGGCTATACTTCATACTTATATGTAATGAC
>JAOAGA010000153.1 GCA_026415985.1 Pseudomonadota bacterium
CCCTCATATAGCCCATTACACCGGCATCTGCACAGCTATTTGCACAGCTATCTGCACCTTTATCACCGCCGATCTCATCACAGCCGCTCTACGCCACAAACTCAAGCCGTCCTACACAGAACAAATACAAAGAACAACACAGACTTGCCCGGCTTGAACCTGCACGCAAGGCAACCGGCTATTTTTAGTCGACCATTTTGTAGCTATTCATCTTTTTGGCCAGTCATCTTTTTAGCTAGCTGTCTTTTTCTCTTGCCTGGACAACCGAATCGAGTAGACACCTCGCCTAGGGATCACGCAAAGCAGCAGCCCAAGAGCTTTCAAGCCCTGACAGCTTGCCCTTGAAAGCCCGCCTACTTTTGCGCCCCGCCGGATAGCGTCCTGTCTCCAGAAAGGAGGTGATCCAGCCGCACCTTCCGATACGGCTACCTTGTTACGACTTCACCCCAGTCATGAAACCTACCGTGGTAAGCGCCCTCCTTGCGGTTAGACTACCTACTTCTGGCAGATTCCACTCCCATGGTGTGACGGGCGGTGTGTACAAGACCCGGGAA
>JAOAGA010000154.1 GCA_026415985.1 Pseudomonadota bacterium
TTATAACCTTTCTGTTCTCCCTGATCCATTTATTTACAAGATACTCAACCTCCCGAATTTCTTCACCTTTAAGAGGCGCAAAATGGGTAAAATCAAACCTGAACCTCTCAGGCTCTACCAAACTTCCTGCCTGTTTTATATGACTTCCCAAGACCCTTTGAAGTGCCGACTGAAGCAGATGGGTTGCGGTATGGTGAGAGGCAGTGTTTTCCCTTAACCTTTCTTCAACAATAAGTGTAGCAGTATCACCTTCCTTTACTTTACCGCTCTTTACAACCCCTTTATGTATGATTAAATCTCCCACCTTTTTTGTATCATTAACCTCCACAACAAACTTGTCAGACTCAATCACTCCCCTATCCCCTACCTGTCCGCCTGACTCTCCATAAAAGGGAGTTCTCTCAAAAATCAGATCCGCCATCTCGTCTCTCTCTATCTCCTTAACAATCTCCCCTGACTTAATGATTTTTAGCAACTTACCTTCTGCCTTCAAGGTCTCATATCCCAGAAACTCAACCTTTATCTCCTGATTTAGCCTCTTATAG
>JAOAGA010000155.1:0-258 GCA_026415985.1 Pseudomonadota bacterium
GTGCTGATGGTATTGTTAGCACTTTTGCTGACGATAAAAAGGTAGCAATAAAAATAGGGTATCCTGTAATGGTAAAAGCTTCTGCAGGAGGCGGCGGACGAGGAATAAGACTTGTATCTGCCGAAGAGGAACTTGAAAAGGCTTTTCTGACTGCAAAAAGCGAAGCAATGAACTGTTTTGGAGACGACGGGGTTTATATAGAAAAATTCATTGAAAATCCGCATCACATAGAAATTCAGATTTTAGCCGATAGCTTTG
>JAOAGA010000155.1:268-543 GCA_026415985.1 Pseudomonadota bacterium
GTTTATGACAGAGGAACTTCGCAAAAAAATGGGTGACGCTGCAGTTAAAGCTGCAAAAGCCGCCGGATATGTGAATGCAGGCACAATCGAATTTCTTGTTGATAAAAACCGTGACTTTTATTTTATGGAGATGAATACAAGAATTCAGGTTGAGCATCCTGTAACAGAGCTTATTACGGGTGTTGATATCGTAAAAGAACAGATAAATATTGCAAGTGGCAGTAAATTATCCTTCACACAGGATGATCTTAAAATCTGCGGTCACGCTATTGAGG
>JAOAGA010000156.1 GCA_026415985.1 Pseudomonadota bacterium
GATTTATATTATGGGCGAAAAGTTTGAAAGCCTAATCATAACAGTTACATCCTTTGGCTTTAAATACGGAATTCCACTTGACTGTGACCTTGTTTTTGATGTAAGATTTATTCCTAATCCCTATTATATAGATGAACTAAAAAGACAGTCAGGAATAGATAAAGAGGTTTATGATTATGTTTTTAAATGGGATGAGACACATAAATTTGTTGAAAAAACTACTGACCTTTTAGAGTTTTTAATACCAAACTATATTAAAGAAGGTAAATCACAACTTGTAATAGGAATAGGTTGTACAGGTGGAAGACATCGTTCTGTTGCAATAGCAAATAAAATTTATGAAAATCTAAAAAATAATAACCATACTGTACTTATATCGCATAGAGATATAACAAAGGATTTAGCGGGGGATGGAAAATAATGATGATACTTGAATGGTTTAGACCGGGTCTTAACATCAAAAGATGGATTTTGATGGGTTTTTGTGGTCTTTTGCTATTTATTTTAGGTATATCAAAACTACTGTTTAGAGG
>JAOAGA010000157.1 GCA_026415985.1 Pseudomonadota bacterium
ATAATAGACCATCCCATCCTTCATCTTTGTAAATTTAGAATCCTGACCACCAATCTCAATAATTGTATCTACATCTTTATCAATGTGTGTGGCAGAAAGGGCATGGGCGGTAATCTCATTAATCTCCTCATCGGCACCTATGACCTCTTTTATCATTTTCCTGCCAGATCCAGTGGTTGCAACACCTAAGAATTTGAATTTTAATTTTTTTTCTTCTTCAACTCTTAAAAGGGCTTTAAATATCAGTTTAACTGCATTTATAGGGTCTGATGCTGTCTTTCTGTAAATACCAATAAGAGGTCTTTTATCCTCATCGATAATACATATTTTTGTGCTTGTAGAGCCAATGTCAATACCCATAAAAACCGATAAGTTATAATTATCTTTGATGTTTTCGTAAAAGGTAATCTCATTTCCAAGCTCATCATAGATTGTGTTAAGGCTATCAAAATCTGGATAGTCTTCCTTTCTTTTTAATATTTTTGAATTTTTTTCTTCTTCATCCTGAAAGATATTTTCATAATCAATTGG
>JAOAGA010000158.1 GCA_026415985.1 Pseudomonadota bacterium
CTTCTACTCTTTTTATCCCCCTATCATACTCTTCATATAAAATTACCTCTTCTCCTCTTATATCTTTTAACTGGTTAATATGTCTATACCTATATCTATTACCTATTTGCTTTTTTTCTTGTTTTTAGTAAAAAAATGTGTAAAATTTACGATTATGAGCGAAAATTTACATATTAATAGACGTCTATATACGTTGTTACCCTCTTCAGAAACTAATCGAATTATACTCATTACTGGTGCAAGACAAACAGGCAAAACAACTTTAGCAAAAATGAAATATGATAGTTTAAGATACATAAACTTAGATGCCCCAGAAAATAGAGATTTTATTAGACAAGTTTCAACCTTTAATTGGGGTAAAGATATAGGTAATGCCATAATAGATGAAGCACAGAAAGAGCCAGTTACTTTTGAAAAGATTAAGTTTGCCTATGATGAGGGTAAGATAAATTTTCAGGTATTACTTGGTTCGAGTCAGATATTATTGTTGAAGAAGATAAGAGAGTCTCTTGCAGGAAGAGTATATC
>JAOAGA010000159.1 GCA_026415985.1 Pseudomonadota bacterium
ATGAAAATCTTGTCGATTGGCATAAACTTAGTAAAAATCAAAATCTATCCGAAAAATTTATAGAAAAATTCCAACATAAAGTAGATTGGACTGAAATTAGTATTAATCAAAAACTCTCCGAAAAATTTATAGAAAAATTTAAAGATAAAGTTAATTGGAGAGCTATTAGTAAATACCAAAAACTCTCCGAAAAATTTATAGAAAAATTTCAAGATAAAGTGGCTTGGAAAGAAATTAGTTTTTCTCAGTCCCTGTCTGAACCCTTTATCGAAAAGTTTCAGTTAGTAGTTGATTGGATAGGTATTTGTATGTGCCAAAAATTGTCTGAACCATTTATGGAAAAATTTCAAGATAAATTACATTGGATTTTTGTTAGTAAATACCAAAAACTCTCTGAAAAATTTATAGAAAAATTCAAACATAAAGTAGATTGGCGTAATATTAGTGTCTATCAAAAACTGTCTGAAAAATTTATCGATAAATTTAAATATCATCTGGCAGGTAATTATAATGAATAACCAATATAC
>JAOAGA010000015.1 GCA_026415985.1 Pseudomonadota bacterium
CCTCTGTAACATTACTATACTTAAATTTTGGATATAGCATACCAATAGAAAGCCCGAGAAAAACCAAAACAGAGGTCATAGTGATAACGTTTAGAAACGTAAAGATATATATAAACCTGTCAACGCCTAACAGATAATTGGACATTAGTGATAGGAATACTGCGAATACAAGGAGAGGAATTAAAAACAAAAGGAATTTGCCCAAAAAAACATTTGAAATCTTTACTGGAAAAGACTTAATAATCCAAAGACATCGCCCCTCTACTGAAAAGGAAGGGAACACAAATCTGTTAACCAGTGCAGCCATTATAAATGATAAAATTCCCGTATTGAAAAAGGCAACCATATTAATTGTTATAACCTTTTCTATAGGTAAACTCTTGATACTAAAAAGATAAACAAAAACAAGTCCCAATAGAAGTAATAGTTGACTCCATTGACCGGGATCCCTAATAACATCTTTTATATCTTTCAAGTAAAAATTTTTTAAAGTTTTGTTAAAGGGGAAAAGATTTATAAGCTTGTCCAGAAGGACTGCTCTTTTTGTCTTTTTTCTGAAGCTTGCCCTTGATCTTGTAAAACTATCCTGAAATATCCTTTTTGACAGAAAATAAAAGATTAAGACTGAAAACGTGAAGAAAGAGATTATTAAAAAAAATTCTGATAAATATTTCACGTAAGAGTTATCAAAAGTTATTGAAGATATTGCCTTTGACAGCCAGGTAGAGGGTAGATAGGGATATTCTGGTGTTTCCAAAGACTTGATAAAGGTTAAAAACTCTCCTTCTTCAGTTTTTCTGAAAAGTCTCTCAGGTCTGATTAGTCTGATGATAACAAAAATAAGACCTATAAATATTGCTGAAATACTCCATAGTATTTGATATGCCCTTTTTGCAGGGAAAAATCTGACAATAAGCATTGTAATTATAGAACCTAACGCGGAGAGGGCTAAGAAAAAAGGTATATAGATTAATAAAATAAACAAAATGCTTTTGAAGTGAAAATTAAATGCCGCTATCATTGAAAGATAAAAGGGCAACATGGCAAAAAAAACCATCCATGAACTTGCTAAGGTATTTTCAATGTATCTCTGAAATAACAGTTTTGTTCGTTTTATTGGATAGGAGATTAGTAGCTCAAGGTCTTCTGATATAAAAAAATAGTAAATGGCATTTGTTAAATTACTAAAAAACAACATTGACAAAAAGGTTAGATTCAGGATGTTAACCAGCTGAATGGTAAGTTGTTTGCTCAGAATCTCTACTTCTTCTCTTAGATATACAAAAATTTTATAAAAAAACCTATACTCTCCGATTAAGAATAACAACGTGAGGGTTATTATGAGATAGGCCCTCAGTCTCTTTTCTTGTTTATGTTTTTTCCATCCGTTTATAAGGATATTCTTTTTTAATTTCAGAAACATATTAACTCTTGACCATTTTTAAAAGATTATATATAATAATATTTGAATTTTTAAAAACTAATTATATGCCAATACTAATAGTTTAGATGATTTTTTTCAGACTTAAAAGGGTATTAATTGGACAGGAGATTAGAGATAAAAGTTGATATTGTATCTGATTTAGGATCAAATTTGTGAGAATTAATATAATTATTGAAGCGAAAAATAGTAATGCTAAAAGGGGGCAATATAATGAAAAATTTAAATGACTTTGAGGAGTATGCAGAAATACTAAAGGTAATTGGCCATCCTGTCAGGCTGACTATTCTTACAGGTTTAATGGAAAGAAAAAGCTGTGTTAAAGATATCTGGGATTGTTTGGGGTTACCTCAGGCGACTGTATCACAACATTTATCAGTCCTGAAAAACAAAGGCATAATTAAATCAAAAAAAATTGGTGTAAAAAGAGAGTATTCCGTTGAAGACCCCTTTGTTAAAGAAATATTACAGATCCTGATTAAGGAGTCAAAATAATGGATGAACTGTTAAATCTTATTAAAGAGTCAAAGAATATAGCCATTGTAGGTATCTCCAATGATCCGGAAAAACCATCTTACAGGGTTGCAGAGTATTTAAAAAACAACGGATTTAGAATTATACCAATTAATCCTAAATACGATACCGTTCTTGGGGAAAGGTGCTACAAAAGTTTGACAGAAGTAGAAGAAAACATTGATATTATTGATGTTTTTAGAAGGAGCGAAGATATCCCAGAAATAGTAGAGGAAGCCCTGAAAAAGAGGCCTAAAATATTCTGGATGCAATTAGGTATAGAAAACAGCGAAGCAAAGAAGATGTTAGAGCAGAACGGTATTTATGTCGTTCAGAATTTATGTTTAAAAATATTTCATTCTTCCAATAGGGAGAAGCTTTTATGAAGAAGAGTTTCGATTTGAGAAACTTGGAATGTCCAAAGCCTGTTATTGAGACTAAAAAGATAATCGAAGCTAATCCCAACGAGACTGTCGAGATTATATTAAACTCTTCCGTTGCAAAAGAAAATGTCCTGAGGCTTTTAAGATCTCTAAACATCGTGACAAATGTTGAAAGTAAAGGAGAAGATATCGTTATTACTTTTAACTCTCCTATTACTGATTCAAAAGGTTTAAAGGAAGCAGATATTAACTGTTCAAGAGAAAATATGGCGAAAAATATAATTATATCTTCCAAAAGATTAGGGCAGGGAGATGAGAGGCTGGGAGAAATATTAATTAAATCATTCATTTATACCTTGTGTGAGAGAGAGATCAAACCTAAAAACATTTTTTTCGTTAACTCCGGAGTTTTTCTGACGGTAAAAGATTCTCCTGTAATTGAGGAATTAAAGAAGTTAGTTCAGGAAGGGACTAACATATTTTCCTGCGGTACCTGTCTTGATTATTACAATCTCAAAGATAAACTTGCCGTTGGTAAAATCGGAAATATGGGTATGCTCATTGATTTTCTCTACGACGAAGGAATAATATTATGAAAAAAGAGAATAATGAAGAAGAGTTTTATCTCTGCCATAAAACAGGGAAAAAGGTGTCTAAAAATAATCCCGTATGTTTAAGTCCCAATATTTATTGCAAACACAGGCAGATGTGTGTAATATATGAACTCTACAAGAGAAACAAAAAATTAAAATGAACTAATTTTTACTTGATTTTTATGAAGAAAAATATATAATTTCAAATAATATGGAAGCTAATTTTATAGTAAACAACTTACATAAGATTGTTGAAGCCTCTGGAGACGTAAAAGAGCTTACAGGTCTTTCTCCCAATGAAGTTTTGGATAAGTATTGTTATGATGTTCTTACATCGGAGCTTTGTTTCAGAAACTGCCCCTATAATTATGTAATCAGAAATAAAAAGACCTTTAAAAAAGATTCAATGAAGCTATACAACGAAGACGGCTCCTTTAAGGAAGTTAGTTATATAGTTTCTCCGGAATTAAATGATCCAGAAAAAGTATCTATAAAATTAGTAAAAAATGGTGCAGGTATAAAATCTGATAATGATGATGTTTTTTCACACTCTTCCATGGAAAAAAAGCTTTTTCCAATAATTCTTGAGTCTGTTAATGACGGAGTTATAATCGTTGATAAAGATTTCAGGATTATTGAGTTTAATAAAGTTGCACAGGAACTGACGGGATACAAAAAAGAAGAGCTATACGGGCAACCATGCCCCAATATTTGTTCCCTATCAAAAAGCTTTTCCTGTCCCTTTGATTTTTGTCTTAAGACAAATAATACAGAAACAAAAATGCATACGATTATTAATAGAAAAAACGGGGATCCCATAATTGTAAACCTTAAGCTTAAATTAGTTTTTAATGAGTTAAATGAGCTAATATACGGAATAGCAATACTACAACAAGTTCTCGATATAATGCCACAGGAAAGTGAAAATTTTTATGGGATTATAGGAAGATCAAAGGAAATGAAGCTTATACAGAAATCAATCAAGGTCGCTTCTATCTCTAACTCACCAGTCTTAATTACAGGAGAGAGTGGGGTAGGAAAAGAGCTTGTTGCCTCTGCTATACATAAAATTCGTACATCGGAGAAAAAACCGTTTATTAAAATAAACTGTGCAGCACTACCGGAAACATTATTAGAGAGCGAGCTCTTTGGATATGAGAAAGGGGCCTTTACCAGCGCTAATATTTCTAAACCGGGCAAGTTTGAACTGGCAGAAGAGGGGACGATTCTACTGGATGAAATATCAGAAACATCAAAGACCTTTCAGGCTAAACTTCTTAGAGTTATTCAGGAAAGAGAGTTTGAGAGGTTAGGAGGAATTAATCCTATAAAGCTTAAAGCCCACATAATCGCAACAACAAATAAAGATTTAAAGCTTGAAATAGAAAAAGACAATTTCAGATCAGATCTTTTTTATCGGCTCAGTGGCTTTGTAATAAATGTTCCGCCTTTAAGAGAAAGACCTGAGGACATACCTGTTTTAGCACAACATTTCCTGAATGAATTTATAAGAAATTACAATAGTAAATTGAATAAGAAGGTAATAGGGTTTTCTGAGGAGGCTTTAAGTATGCTTCAGAATTATCCATGGCCGGGAAATGTCAGGGAACTAAAAAATACTATAGAAAGTATATATTTTTCAATACAGGAAGAAAAGATTAATATAACTCCCGAGGATCTTCCCGACTTCTTGAATGAGTATAAAAGAAATATAACAAAAAACCATTTTCCTGAAAGAGAAAAAATACTCAATGCCCTCAAATCAACAGGTTTTGATAAAACCAAGACTGCAAGACTGTTAGGCATCAGCAGGGTTACTCTCTGGCGAAAGATGATTCTTTACAATATAAAGATTGAAGACTTAGTTAAATAACCCCAAGCCTTCTGTAATGCTCCAGCAATTCCTTTGTTTGTTTCGGGATGGTATTGGCAAGCTCAAAGAATTTAGCCTCATTAAAACTATTTATTCCAATCTTTCTTAAAATATCTAATATTTTCAGAAATAATAATGCTGTAGCCCTTGCATCTCCTAAGGCCCTATGACGATTATTAATTTTTATATCAAAGTAATCACAAACTACTTCAAGGTCATATTTATCAAGAAAAAAAAGGATCTTTTTGATTAACTCAAAGGCACAGAGTGTTCTTTCTTTAGGAGAGTAACCCATGCTTAATATTGAAGCATGTCTTATAAACTCAAAGTCGAAGGCAACATTATAGGCTACCATTACACTGTCCTGAGAAAACCTGTAAAAATCTTTTAACGCGGGTCCGACATTGGGAGCATTTTTTACATCATAATTTTTAATACCCGTTATATCGGAGACTATAGGTGGTATGGGTTTATGGGGGTTAACAAGAGTTGAAAATTCTTTTACTATTGTTAGGTTTTCGACTCTTACCGCACCGATCTCTATTATTCTTTCCACAGGTGGAAGGTTGAAACCGGTAGTTTCTAAATCGACTATTGTAAAACTGCCTTCCCAAAGTAAAAAATCATCTTTGCTGTTTTTTATCTTAAAATGAATGTTTTTTAACAGGTCTTCCAAAAACTCAAAGATCTTTTTCATAAAATTTTTCCCTCTTTGATAAAAGATACCATAGTAATACCTGCAATAACAGCAAACTCCGCCTTTAACATCCTCTCACCAAGAGATACCGGTATAAATCCTTTATTTCTCAGATACTCATATTCATCCTTGTCAATACCTCCTTCGGGACCAAAAAATAATGACAGGTTTTCGCTTTTTTTTATATCGTTTTTTATATTAACTAACTTACGTGTGTTTTCTCCTTCATAGAAAAGTATTTTTAGACCTTCAGGAAAATCTTTTCTGTTTAGCTCCGTGATATCATGGACAATAGGCACAAAACCTAAAAATGACTCTCTTGCCATATCCTCAGCAACCCTCTGGAATCTATCTCTTTTTTTTAGCCTGTCATCGGCATTGAGTTTGACAACGGTCCTTTTCATTATTAGCGGATGAAAAGAACTAACTGAATATTGAGTGCCTGCCTTTATCACAAAATCATTTTTATCGCCCTTTAATATACCGAAAAAGAGATTAATCCTAAGACTAACATCTTTAATTTTTCTTTTCTCCTGAATCTCTGCTATAACTCTGTCCCTTTCTATAGAGATTATTTTCATCAAATAATAATAATTTTTGGCTATTAGAAAAAAAAGGTCATTTTTTTTGTGTCTTAATACCCCTGTAAGATAAAAAAAATTATCACCTTTTATTTCGATTAAATTATTCTCCTGAATATCTTTATCAATCAGAATTTTTGTAAAGGTCATATTTTTTCGTATAGAAAGGATATCCAGTGATAGTTTTTATCTTTTAATGTACGCCTTTTTAAAAGTTTATAGTCAGAAAAGGCATTCATCAACTCATCGGTCTGTTCCTTTAATATACCTGAAAGTATTAATTTCCCGCCTTTTTTTAAGGCACCGTCTATTTGCCACTTCAACTCTAAAATTGTAGTCAGTAGTATGTTACAGACGATGATATCAAACTTATCGGTTTTTTCCAATGATGTGGATAGAGATATGTTTTTACAGCGGTTTTTAATTATATTTTTTTTTGCTTCTTTAATTGCTATCTCGTCAATATCAACTGCAAAAACACGAAGTGCGCCTAACTTTTCGGCACAGATAGATAGGATTGCAGAACCACAACCTAAATCAAGAACGGTATCTCCTTTTTTAACCTCGTCAATAAGAAATTTAATACACATCTTTGTGGTGGGATGGCTACCTGTTCCAAAGGCAAATGACGGATTTATAATTATTTTTTTAAACCCTAGGGGTTTTTTTATTTTTTTAAAAGAAGGGACTATAAGGAAAGGAGGTATCCTGATAATTTTATGAAATCTTTTCCATTTTGAAAGCCAGTCTATCTTTTGGGAAACTTTTTCGACAAATATTTCTTTGTTTGTAAAAGATGATTTAAAGCCATCAGAATCTTCCTTATTTTCAAAAAAGATTATTAGATCCTTATCACTTTCCTGAAGACCCTTTGAGTTATTTAAATAAGATGAAAGGATTATCTTTTCCTTTTCTTCTTCGTTTTTAAAAGGTATTTTGACTTGCCACATATTAATGTTAAAGAATATAATTAAATTTGAAAATTTTTTCAAAGCTTTTTTGGAGGGCCTATGAATTATGATGTAATAATAGTTGGTGGCGGACCTGCGGGGCTTACCTCAGCCATATATACCTCAAGGGCTATGCAAAAAACACTTGTAATAGAAGAAAGGGCCGTTGGTGGTCAGATGGTATTGACAACAGAAGTTGAAAACTATCCCGGGTTTCCTGATGGTATTATGGGGGCAGAGCTGGGAAGCTTGATGGAAAAACAGGCAAGAAGATTCGGAGCAGAGATAAGGTATGGCAGTTTTAAAGGCATCGATACAGAAAAAAAGGTTTTAAAAACTTCTGAAGAAGAAATATCTTTCAAGGCTCTGATACTTGCATTAGGAGCAGAACCCGCAAAACTTGGTTTACCAAAGGAAGAAGAGCTAACCGGCAGAGGTATCTCATACTGCGCCACCTGTGACGGTGCCTTTTTCAGAGAGCAAAAAGTTGCTGTTATCGGCGGTGGGAATACCGCATTAGAAGAAGCCCTTTTTTTGACGAATTTTGCAAGCAAGGTTTATCTGATTCACAGAAGAGATAGCTTTAGGGGTGAGAAATATCTTCAGGAAAAGGTGAAAAAAAATCCTAAAATAGAAACTGTCTTAAGCACCATACCAAAAGAGATAATAGGTGAAAACGATGTTAACGGATTGAGGGTTTTTGGTTTGAAAGATAACAGAGAATATGTTCTTGATGTAACAGGGGTTTTTATTTTTGTTGGTTACAAACCCAAGACCGAGATCATAAAGGGAGTTGTTGAGTTAAATGAACAAGGTTATATCAAAGCAGACAGATATCTGAGAACTTCTGTACCCTTTATCTTTGCCTGCGGGGATTGTATTGATAAACCCTATAAGCAGATTGCTTCTGCAGTAGGTGATGGATGTGTAGCGGGAATGTCTGCGGTAAGTTACATTGAATATGAATGCTTGTAGATGGTGATTGGTGAATGGGCGGGTGAGAGAAAAGGTCACATGGAAGAAAAAACAGAGCTCTTTATCTCAAAGTCCTTTGAGGAAACAATTCTTATAGGGGAAGAGTTTTCAAAAAAGATCTACGGTGGAGCCATCGTTGCCCTATATGGAGAGTTAGGTTCAGGGAAGACACATTTTGTAAAGGGTATTGCAAAGGGACTCAGGGTTGAGAGAGAAATTACAAGTCCTTCCTTTGTAATATCTCAGTATTACAGAGGCACTTTATTCAATCTTATTCATATTGATTTATATAGAATAAATAATTTCAATGAGTTAGAAGATATTGGCTGGTACGATTTTTTAAATGAGAAAAATATTATCCTCATAGAATGGGCAGATAAGATAGAAGAAGAGTTAAGAGAGTATAAGGTTATAAGGGTATATTTTAGCTATATAAATGAAAACTCGAGAGAGATAAAAATCATTTATCCGAACTAATTATCTTTCAAGGTATGCCAAGAGTAACCCCTCTTTAGTAATAACTCCAACTGGTTTATTATTTTCAACAACAGGGATGTGGTAGAGCTTTTTTTCTACCATTATTGTTGCCACTTCGTCTATGGTAGCTGAGGGAGAAACGGTTATTAGGTCCTCTGTCATTAGTTCTTCTGCCTTTGATGCGGATATCTTTTTTATCTCTTCGTTAAGTCTGCTCATATTTTCAAAAAAAATCATCGAATCAAGGAAGGTAAAAAAGGTTGGTATATGAACCTTTTTTTCCTGAAAGATTAAATCGGTTTCAGTAATTATACCTAATAAGTTATTGTCATCATCAACCACAAGGGCAAAATCTTCCTTTTTTTCAAGAAAAAGTTTTGCTACGTCTTTTACTGGCGTATCTTTTTTTATCTTAATAAAATCCTTTTTCATTATATCGGTGATATTCATATTTCCTCCCATTTTTTTAGTATTTTGTGGAGATTCTTTATAATATCTGTTGCTGTAAGGGCATTTTCTCCAACCTCGGACCTTGCAGAGTCTCCTGCTAAGCTATGCAAAGTTACCGCTATCTTAATTGCCGATATTATATCATATCCCTGTCCAATAAAAGAACCAATAATACCGGATAAAACATCTCCGCTACCCGCTGTAGCCATGCCGGGATTTCCATAAGCTGAAAAAAATACGCTTCCTTTGGGTTCAGCAATAAACTTAACAGAAGATTTTAAAACAAGATAAACACCATAAGTATTTGCAAAATTAACCGCGGTCTTGTGAGGTTCAGTAAGGATTATCCTTTTCTCTGTTTTAGAAAGTCTTTCCATCTCGCCAATATGGGGAGTTAAAACTATCGGGGCTTCAATATTTTTTAGAATTTCAGGATTTTCAGATATGATATTTAGCCCGTCTGCGTCGATAACAACCGGTATTTTTATTTTTGTGATGAATGATTTTAAAAATATTTTTGTATCTTCTGATAATCCTAAGCCACAGCCAATAATAAGAGCATCTTTACTATTGACAAAATTTAATATCTTGTCTTCATCTTCTACCCACTTTTTCACAGGAAAGGTCATAATTTCAGGGTTTGAGACCTGAAAGCAGTAAGACATTTCTTCAGGTATTATTGCAGTAACAAGTCCACATCCGGATTTCAAAGCGGACACACATGCCAACAAAGCAGCGCCTGACATTCCCTTAGAACCACCCAATACCACTACGTGACCATAGCTACCTTTATGGGTATTTAACTTTCTTTTTTTTAGAATGCCTTTTATTTCCTTCTCTTCTAATAAATAACAGTTTCCTTGAGAGTAATCATAAACCCTCGGAAGGGATATGTCGCCAGACTTCAGCTGGCCACAGTACTCTCTTCCTTCACCTAAAAAATGTCCCAGCTTATAATAACCAAGGGCGACTGTAAGATCTGCCTTTATAGCAACACCACAGACCTTTCCGGTGTCTGAATCAATTCCTGAGGGAATATCCACGGATATGACGTATTTTTTGTTTTGATTAATGAAATCAATGATTTGTTTGTAATAACCAGTTATATCCTTTGATAATCCTGTTCCAAAGATGGCATCTATAATTATATCTGATTTTATGATCTCAGTTTTAAGTTCTTCACTTAAATCTTCAACCCCAATCTCTTTATTATCCATGGGTTCTTCTGTAGCATAAACTATTTCTTCGGTACTCTTTACAATTATCTTTTTTATGAAAATTAATCCTAAAGAACTGATAATCTGGAAATTCTGCAGACTTTCAGGTGATAGCCTCTCCCTTTCTCCTAAAAAGAGGATCTTTACGTTATAACCATGATTGTGTAAATATCTCGCAACTACAAAGCCGTCACCGCCGTTATTGCCTTTACCGCATACTACGAGTAGTTCAGGATTCTGTAACCCTTTTTCTTTAATAATTCTCTCGGTTTCTAAATAAACAGACCTCCCCGCATTCTCCATCAATATTAAACGGTAGATACCAAGCTCCTCAGCCCTTTTTTCTGCTTCTTTCATTTCGTTAGCATTTACTATTCTCATACTTTCTCTAATATTACAAAGGATATAACGTAATCCTTCTCATGTGATATTGACAAATGAATTTTTATCTCCTCTCCCCTGAAAAATTTTTCATAAACATTTTTATTAATACATATACAGGGTTTTCCTTTTTCATCATTAATTATCTCCAGGTCTTTAAAGGAGATTCCTCTGAAACCGGTTCCTAAAGCTTTAACAAAGGATTCCTTTGCTGAAAATTTTCCGCCTATTTCTTCAATACTGAACCTATTCAGTTCCCGGGGGGTAAAGATTTTTNTATAAAATTTGTCTCCAAACCTGTCTATGGCACTTTTAATTCTCGGCAAGTATACTATATCGGTTCCGATTCCTGTTATCATATATCTTATTTATAACTTTTCTTTTAATCATCCCCTAATGATATTAACCATATCCCTGACTGCTCTTTCCATACCCACATATAGGGCATAAGAAATGATACTATGACCGATATTCAGCTCATATAACCCCGGAATATCTGCAATTTTTCTGACGTTGTGATAGTTAAGTCCGTGACCGGCACTGGTTATTAAATCCATATCAAGGGAAAACTGAACTGCTTCTTTTATCTTTAAAAACTCCTTTTCCAACTCCTTTTTTGTCCTTGCCTCTGCATATCTACCTGTATGAATCTCAATACCTTCCGCGCCAATTTTCTTAGCAGTTTCAATCTGTTTTCTATCAGCGTCAATAAATATAAATACTTCTATCCCCGCTTTTTTTAAGGTCTCTACAACCTCTGTTATTTTCTTCTTATTCTTAACTACGTCCAGTCCACCTTCAGTAGTAAGCTCCTGACGTTTTTCCGGCACAAGCGTAACCATATCAGGTTTTACCTTCAGAGCTATCTTAACTATCTCTTCATTAGTACTCATCTCTAAGTTTAATCTTGTTTTTATGGTATCTTTCAGGAGATAAAGGTCTCTTTCTTTAATATGTCTTCTGTCTTCTCTAAGGTGAACAGTGATACCATCACAACCGCCTAACTCAGCTAAAACCGCAGCATAAACAGGATCGGGATAATTAATCTTTCTGGCCTCTCTTAATGTCGCTACGTGATCAATATTAACCCCTAATTTAACCATTTTGTACCCCCAGATACTTCTCAAAAACTCCTTTTAACTCAGATTCCCATTTATAAATAATGTTGTTGTCTCTTGACTCTATCATTACCCTAAGCTTTGGCTCTGTGCCTGAATATCTTATAAAAACCCTTCCACCTCTTTCTTCAATCTCTTTTTCAGCGGATTCAATTGCTTTTTTAATTTCCGGGATAGAGTTATAATCCCTTTTTTCTCTAACCTTTATATTAAACAATTTCTGAGGATAGGGCTCTAAGATGTTTGAAAAGCTTGATATAGGTTTCCCTTCCTTCAATATAGTGGCCAGAATATTTAATCCAGCAACCACACCATCGCCTGTAGTAGTATAATCCATCATTATTATATGGCCAGACTGTTCCCCGCCCAAATTAAAATTATTTTTTCTCATGCACTCAACCACATATCGGTCTCCCACATCAACCCTGATTAATTTCCCACCCATTTCTTTCATAAAGTCTTCAAGTGCTTTGTTACTCATATGTGTTGCAACAAGTGTTTTATCTTTAAGCCTGTCTTCCTTCATCATATATTTGGCTAATATCGCAAGTATCTTGTCACCATCAAGGATATTTCCTTTCTCATCGGCAAAGATAACTCTGTCGCCATCTCCATCAAGGGCGAAACCTAAGTCTGCACGTTCTTCTAAGATGTGTTTAGTTAAATGTTCCGGATGAAGGGCTCCGCAATATTTATTAATATTCTCACCATCTGGTTCAACACCGACAGCAACAACTTCTGCACCTAACTCTTCGAAAACCCTGGGAGCGATTTTATAAAAGGCGCCGTTTGCACAATCAAGGACAATCTTAATACCATCAAGAACAAGATCTTTTGGGAATATTGTTTTAAGATAGCTAAGATACCTTCCGCTGGCATCATCAATCCGGTAAGCTTTTCCAAGCTTATCGTGGGTGGGTCTTATGGAATCGATCTCATCACTTAGTATTAAGGACTCAATCTTTTCCTCCATCTCATCGGAAAGTTTAAATCCATCCCTGCCAAAAATTTTTATTCCGTTATCATAAAAGGGGTTGTGAGAAGCCGAGATTACAATACCTGCATCTGCTCTTATGCTTTGAGTTAAAAAGGCTATGCCTGGTGTCGGGATTGGTCCGGTAAGGACACAATCAACACCCATGGAACAGATACCCGCAGTTATTGCAGACTCAATAATATATCCCGATATTCTTGTATCTTTGCCTACCAATATTTTATGTTTTTTCCCTTCATTTTTAAAAAGATAGGCACAGGCTCTTCCTGCTCTCAATGCTATTTCCGGTGTCATAGGATATTCATTGGCAATACCTCTGATTCCGTCAGTTCCAAAAAGCATACCCATAGCTACTCCTAATATACAATTATTTTTACTTTTTCTGTTTCCAATTTAATATTTTCCGAAGGTGGTACGAGCTTAACATAAAAGGTTTTTCTCCCCTTGACATCAAACTCTTCTGTATAGACCACATCGGTTGTGAATATTGTTTTTCGGTCTCCCTTTATCTTTACTATGGATGGCTCAACCATAACCCTTCTCTCACCTTTATAGTCAGGTATAACCTTAACCCGTTTTTCCAAAAATTTTGCGATTGTAATAGTTAATTTATTTGGTTGTATTTTTATAACCTCTAATCCGCCCGATAGCTTTAGCATATCCTCTTTTATCTCAATGTTGTGTCTTCCTTCCCCGAAATTTTTTAAGTTAATATCTATTTTTGCATCATTTTTACTATATCCTCTTAGTAAATTTTTTGGCCCCTTTATCCAAACAAGAATCTCATTAGTGGAGGTATTATCTATATATAAATTTTCTGAAAGGTTGTTATAGATAAGCCCGTATTTCACTGCCATCTCGGAGATCTCTCTGCCCTGAACATAAAACCAGAGTAACACAGAAAGAAATATTGAGAGAGTTTTTAATCCAATATTATTAAGAACTTTTTTCACTCTTTTCTTTCCTTTTTTTCCCAAAAAGAAGTTTTAATAAAAGTTTTTCAAGAACATTATCATCTAACTTCATTGTTATTTTACCGTCCACGGCAATTGAGATATTTCCCGTTTCTTCAGAAACAACAAGGCATATACAATCGGTTTCTTCAGTAATACCTATGGCTGCTCTGTGTCTCGTGCCTAAGCTTTTAGAAAGATTGGCAGAGGTGGTTAGAGGCAGAAAACACCCTGCCGCCTTTATCTCGCCATCGGCAATTATAACCGCTCCGTCGTGAAGAGGAGTAGCGGGATGAAATATTGAAAGCAAAAGCTCTTTGGATATCTTGGCGTTTAATATGGTAGAATCTTCCATATACTCTTTTAAATCATCCTCTCTTTGAAATACAATCAGTGCACCAATCTTACTCAGAGACATGGCGTGAACAGTCTTGATTATTTCCTCAACAAACTCAATATCCCGTGGGCTTTTTGCGGTCTTTATTATGGCACCTCGTCCCATTACAAGAAAGCCTCTCCTTATTTCAGGATAGAAAATTATTACAAGAATCAGAAACAGGGAAGATATAAAATTGTTTAATAACCAGTTTAATATAGTAAGTTCAAAAAAGCCCGTTATAAAGGATGTAAAAAAGATAAAAAGCGAGAGTGAAATAAGTATCTTTAATGTCTTCGTTCCTTTAAGAAAGATAAGAATACGATAGATAATAAAAGACATTATCGCTACGTCAAGGACATCCTGCCATCTAATCTGATATATCAAATTTTTCATATCAGTCCCAAGTTATTTAACAAAGATAGATTTAAAAGAGCAAAAATTAAAGAAAAGCCGAATCTTTAATCGCATCACTTACCAAAACAACATCTTTTGCCATAGCGACGTTGTGAACTCTTACAATACTGGCACCCTCAGAAATAGCTATGGCTATAGTTGCCATAGTGCCGATATCTCTGTCCTTTGCTTCCTTGTTAAGGATTTTCCCGATAAAGGACTTCCTGGAAGTGCCTATAAGAATAGGTAATCCCAATACTTTAAACTCTTTAAGCCTTCTTAGTATAAAGAGATTATGTTCATAACTCTTTCCAAATCCAATCCCCGGATCTACAACAAGGGATTCTTTTGTTATTCCTGAGTTAATGGCTCTATTTATGGAATTTCTCATGTACTCCAGAACTTCTTCCATAAAATCATCATAGTTCAAATCTTTCTGCATTTCTTTAGGTTTTCCTCTGGTGTGCATCAATATTAGTCCCGCCCCATACTTAGCCACAATCTCTGCAAGTTTCGGATCAAAATTGAGCCCGCTTATATCATTAATTATATCAGCACCTGCGGACAGTGCAACATCGGCAACTTGACTTTTATAGGTATCAACGGAGATTAAAATATGGGGGTATTTTTTTCTTAATGTTTCCAGAAGGGGGATTATTCTTTTAATCTCTTCTTCTGCAGTAATTTCTTCTGCTCCTGGTCGGGTAGATTCTCCGCCAATATCTATAATATCTGCGCCGTCTTCAATAAGCCTTTCTGCTTGCTTTAATGCCAAATCTTTATCGAAAAACAATCCGCCATCAGAGAAGGAATCGGGGGTTACGTTTAGAACACCCATAATAAGTGTTTTTGAACCAAGATTTATCAGGCGGTCTTTAACTTTCCACTGGTAATCTCTTTTTTCAATATTTGAAAGAATCTCCTTTATCTCTATGGACAATCTCTTCATCGAAAAGGGCTGTAGTAACAGTTTTTTACAGAGATAGTGAAGTTGTTTCAATGTTCCCATAAGGAGTACATCAGTTCTTTCGCAGCCGTTTATGAGTACCTCTCTGGCAACTGCTGCATCTCCGCCAATGGCAAGCATCTCCTGCTTCAAGATATTTGCCTGAGGTATTCTGAGGTTATGAATTTTCAGATTTACCGTCATTGTCTTTCGAAACATGGAAGCTACACCACCTATGTCAGAGCCAACCTTTTCTATGTGGTATCTTGCTTCCTTTTCCGAGTCTATCTTGACAAATCTGATATTAAACAACCCCTGCCTCCTCTATTATTCTGTCCACATCCTTTCCGTCTATTGTTTCTTTGAGAAGCAATGCATTGACAAGCAGGTCAAGGGCGGGTTTTTTTTCAATTATTATTTTTTTAGCCCTTTCATAACAGTTTGTAACAATGCTTTTAATCTCATTATCTATGTCTATTGCTGTCTTTTCGCTATAATTTTTATGTTCAGCAAAATCTCTACCTAAAAAAATATGTTCTCCTCTTTTTCCGAAAGTTAAAGGGCCTAACTTTTCACTCATTCCCCATTCGCAGACCATCTTTCTTGCAAGCTCAGTTGCCCTTTCCAAGTCATTACCCGCACCTGTTGTCATTTTATTTAATGCGATCTCCTCTGCCGCTCTTCCGCCTAAAAGCATGGTGAGATTATCTATAAGATAATCCTTTGTATAGTTATGCTTATCATCTATGGGAAGTAGCTGAGTAAGCCCTAAGGCCATCCCTCTCGGGATTATGGAAACTTTATGAATCGGGTCGGCATTGGGGACAAATTTTGCAACGAGGGTATGTCCCGCTTCATGATAGGCGGTAACCCTTTTTTCTTCCTCTGAGATTACCATGCTTTTTCTCTCTGTCCCCATCATAACCTTATCTTTAGCCTTCTCAAAGGTTTCCATATCAACCTTTTCTTTATTTAATCTTGCTGCAAGGAGTGCTGCCTCATTAACCATATTTGCCAGATCGGCTCCTGAAAATCCCGGGGTTCCCCTGGCCAAAAGTTCTATGTCAACATCATCCGCCAAGGGCAGTTTAGAAGTATGAACCTTTAAAATCTGTTCTCTTCCTTTCACGTCTGGTTTTGGAACAACTATTTGTCTGTCAAACCTGCCCGGTCTTAAAAGGGCGGGATCCAAAATGTCCGGTCTGTTCGTTGCTGCGACAACAATAATACCGTTATTGGGATCAAAGCCATCCATCTCAACTAAAAGCTGGTTTAAAGTCTGCTCTCTCTCGTCATGACCGCCACCAAGTCCTGCGCCTCTTTGTCTTCCAACCGCATCAATCTCATCTATGAAAATAATGCAAGGGGCGTTTTTTTTCGCTGTATCGAAGAGATCTCTTACCCTTGAGGCACCAACACCTACAAACATCTCGACGAAATCAGAACCAGATATGGAAAAGAAGGGGACTCCCGCTTCACCCGCTATAGCTTTGGCTAAAAGAGTTTTCCCCGTTCCCGGTGAGCCAACAAGTAAAACGCCTTTTGGTATTCTTGCACCAAGCCTTGTATATTTCTTGGGATCTCTTAAAAAATCAATAATTTCTTTTAACTCTTCCTTTGCTTCTTCTATTCCTGCTACGTCTGCAAAGGTGACCTTATTTTTGCTGTCCTGTGATGTTTTAAATTTTGCCTTACCGAAAGAAAGAGCCTTACCCTGACCTGCCTGCATCTGGCGCATAAAAAAGATCCAGACCGCTATAAACAATATCATCGGTAACCATGATATCAGAGCATTTTGCCAGAAACTTGACTCTTCTACCCTTACTTCTACCTTAACTCCCTTCTCTCTTAAGATCTTGAATACATCAGGATCCGGAGGAATATAAGTCCTGAATTCCCTGCCATCCCTGTAATGTCCCTGTATCTTTTGGTTTTGAATTATTACTGTATCAACCTTTCCGTCTTCAACGTCTATTAAAAAATCGCTATACAAAATTTTACTAACCTTTCCTGCAGGCTGATTATAGTAGTTAAAAAGCAGGATGAAGGAAAGCAAAATAAAGACCCATATTGCAAGGGTTTTGAAAGAGTTGTTCATATTATCTCCCAGCTTAGCTTTTAAATATTTGATTTATTTTACTATATAAAGGACCTTCTTCAAAGTTTAATTTGTAATCTCTGCCCTTAATTGAGATTGTAAAATTATCAGAATCAAAAAGAGGAATATAAAGTATTTCTTTTTCTTTGGCTAACAATGGTATTGCTTTTCTAAGAAATTTAGGTATTTTTTTTTCTAAAAAGAATGTTTTTAGTTTTTTTCCCCTGTAAACATCTCCATCTTCAAATGGTCTTATAAAAATATTATGAGCTTTCAACTCTTTTAAATTACCATCAATTTTCAATGAGCCCTGTAAATTATCTACTAAAATATTGTTACGTTCTACTTTTTTAGGGTTGAATGTAAGTTTATAATTTTTCTTTCTGATAAGCAAAAAATCAAAACCTCTTTCAATGACTATATCATCGGGAAAATTAACAGAAAAACTGGCACTTTTTTTAAAGAGACTTAAAAATTGTTCCACTTGAAGACGTTTTATCTTTTGGGAATCACCCTTAAAGAGTTTATAAATACCCTTTATATACTCTTTAGTGACATAGTCATCAAAACTATGGGGTATCTTTAAAATGATTATTTCTCTGTCTCTGTATAGGAGGTTTTCTTCGATTATCTTTGAGATGTGTTTGTCGATATATATACTAAACTCGCGGGCATCTTGTGATAAATTCTTAATATGTTCCAACGCCTTTTCGTTTATTTTTAAAAGCTCCGGAAGTATCTTATGTCTGATTCTGTTTCTTGTGTAGTTAAGACTCTGGTTGCTTTCATCTTCAATATAAAAAAGTTTTAAGCTCTTAACAAGTTTAACAATATCTTTTTTCCTGATATCAATAAGGGGTCTTATAACATTACCATCAAGAAAGGTCATTGCTTTCAGCCCTTCGATACCTGTTCCCCGGCATATTCTGAATATTACAGTTTCAACATTGTCATCCAGATTATGCCCTAAAACTATATGACTGGCATCTTTTGCTTCAGCAACCATATTGATTATACGGTATCGGATCCATCTGCCTGCTTCTTCTATAGATGTTTTTCTTGTCTTTGCAATTTGTGGAACATTAGAGGAAAAGACATATAATCTTTCGTTAAAATTTTCTTTTAGATACCTGCTGAGTTTATCTGCTTCTTCTGTAGAGATATCCCTTATAAGGTGATTTACATATACAGGAAAAATTCTTAAACTGAAATCTTTAGAAATTTTTTTCAGTACATAGTAGAGAAGCATTGAGTCTGCTCCTCCTGAAAGACCTATCACTACCCTGTTTTCGGAAGAATAATTGAAAACCTTATATCTTTGAAAATTATCCCTGACAATCTTTAAAAGACTATCTAATTCCATGTTTAGAATAATATGATTTTTCTAACTCTTCTGCATAAAACCTGTCTATACCGCTGTTGGCTATAAAGTCCTCCTTAAGCTCAAGATTCTTTTCTTCACTTATTTTCGGCAGTACCTGTGTGATAAAGAAAACTTCTTTCTTAATATGCCAGAAAACTTCCTGCCACAGGTACTTAGGTATGTATACATCCTCTCCAAGCTCTTCTTTTAATCTCTCCTGAACTTTTGATATATAATAATCCATATCCAGATCTTTCTCACCCCAGAGAGAAAAGACCTCCCAGAAATTTTCTTTAATAATCCTAATGATTTTATAAAAATAAATCTCTTCCTGCATAAGATTTTTCAAGGCATAAAAACTTGGGGTTAACATTGTCTCATCGCTGACTATTAAAGGTATCTGCTTTTCAAGGAAACTTAGCCTTTTCTTGCCATAATTTGTAAGATAAGGATCTCTGTAAAGGTCAGAGAAAAAAACTTCAAAGAATAAACCCTTTTTAAGCTCCTCAAAGACTTTATAGTTTCCTATGAGGCTCCTTAAATGGTTTTCGGTGATTTCCGTTTCGGGAACAAAAGAAATCTTGGTCAAAAGCTGATAGGTTGTATCAAATCTGTCGAAATAGGTAATTACTTTGTTAAACCCTTCCATTAATAAAAAGTCACCTTCTTTTGAGACCTTTTCGTCGATTATTCTTCCTGCGTCAAGAAAGGTCTGTTCGAAAGACATGTCTCTGTTAACAAGAGATTTTCTCTTGGCTAATATCAGTCTGATAATATCTTCGTCACTTATTATTCCTGTACTGATAAAACTATCAAGTATTTCTTTAATGTCTTCGGTTCTTGTGGAAAAGGCAGTTGTTTTCATGCTTCTCTCTAATCCATCAAGTATGCTTTCCGGGATGCCATTTCTGATAAGTGAAAGCCTCAGTTTTTTTAATCTGCTTTCGTCTTCTTCAGACATGTTTTTTTCTCTTTTTAAAAGCAGGGAAACATATTCATTAACCATATTTTGATTTTCTTCGTTTTGATAAATACTCTCAACTCTTATCCTCTCGATCTGGTATTTTTCAAGATGTTTTTCAATTTCTTTCATTCTTTCCTGTTCAGCAACGGTCAGTTCTCCTTTTGAAAGGAGATTCCATAGACTTTTTACAAGAATGTCATATACCTTAAAAAGAATAATGAGGACATCTTTTTCATTAATTACGGTGTGGATAAGTTTTATAAGTTCCAAATCATTTTCTTCTTTAACTAATTCAGTTCTTTTAAGAGTTTTACCTAACTTTTTCAGTATCTCTTCCTGTCTTTTCCCGATATTTTTATGTTCCTTCTTGTCTATTACCATAAAAAAATAGTTTGTAACAGCATTTCCTTCACTGAAAATATTTAGATAGCTTTCTTCCCCGGATATCAAGTCGGTAAACTCTATTGTTTCAGAGTCTCTTTGTGTCGCTCCGAACATGATTAATCTATTTTTTACCTCAGGTTTAATTAAATCTTTGAAGGGCCTTTCAACGCCAAACATATAGTTACAGAAACTGCCACCGAAACCCCTATAGGCAATCCTGTCGTCAAATACTGTAAAACCGAATCCCTTTGAAAAAAACCTTTCTATACCGCTATCTTTATCATACTGATAGAAAACTCTTGAGTAGACATCTTCTCCATAGGCATAGAAGGTATAGCTTACCCTATGGTTAATAACCCCCTCAAAAATTAGTTTCTTGAGCATAAAGAAATTTTACATCTTAGAAGTCTTTCAGGCAATAAAAAACAGTTAACCCTTGACTACACCGAGGGGTCTTAATCTGGCAACTTTTCTTGAAATTCCCGCTGAATGGACTACATCTACAACATCTGTAATGTCTTTATAAGCTTCGGACATTTCTTCAGCCAATGTTTCTCTACCTGCAGACATAACAAGTATGCCCTTTGCTTCCATCTCTTTTTTAATGGATCTTCCCTTTGCCCTTTTAATGGCCTGATGTCTTGACAGAACTCTTCCTGCACCATGACAGGTAGATCCGAAGGTCTCGGTCATGGCCCTTTCTGTTCCAATAAGTATATAGGATGCTCTTCCCATATCACCGGGGATAATTACGGGTTGTCCGATATCTCTGTATTTATCGGGCAGTTCAGTGTGATTAGGCGGAAAGGCTCTTGTTGCCCCTTTTCTGTGAACAATTAATCTCTTTTTTTCGCCGTTAACAAGGTGGTCCTCAATTTTGGCTATGTTGTGGGCAACATCATAAATCAATGATAACCCTAATTCTTTAGGAGACATTCCCAAGACTTTCATAAAGGCTTCTCTTGTCCAGTGGGTGATACATTGTCTGTTGGCCCATGCATAGTTTGCCGAGGCTTTCATCGCTGAGAGATAATCCTGTGCTTCTGAGCTGTTTACCGGGGCGCAGGCAAGCTCCATATCATAAATCTCGATTTTATATTTTTTTATCGCTTTGTGCATAATTTCTATAAAATCGGTACAAACCTGATGACCAAACCCCCGAGAACCTGTATGTATCATCACTGTCACCTGATTTTGAAAAACTCCTAATTTCTTTGCGATATCTTCATCGTAAACTTCCTCCACATATTGAATCTCAAGAAAGTGATTGCCCGAACCTAAGGTGCCCTGTTGTGCCTTACCACGTTCATAAGCTTTATCACTAATAATTGATGGATCTGCCCCTTCAAGGTGCCCTGCCGACTCAGTATATAACAGGTCCTCTCTTTCTCCAAAACCTTCCTCTACCGCCCAAAGGGCGCCCTTTTTTAATAATGCCTTTTCTTGCTGTTGAGAAAGCTTGAGCTTGCCACTTGAACCTACTCCGGAAGGAACATTGTAGTAAATGGTAGTTACAAGTTCAGGTATGTATTTCTCGATTTCTTCCTTTGTAAGATTACTTCTTAAGATTCTAACTCCACAGTTTATGTCGTATCCTACTCCACCGGGGGATATAACTCCTTCATCCAGATCAAAACCAGCGACCCCTCCGATAGCGAAACCGTATCCTGTATGAATATCGGGCATGGCAATTGATGCCTTGACAATACCCGGAAGAGTCGCCACATTGGCAACCTGTCTTATTGCATCTTTTTCTAAGTACTTTTCTAAGTTTTCATCAACATAAATTATACCATCTACCCGCATTCCTGAGATATAACCCTTTGGAACAAGGAGTCTGTTTTTATCTAATCTTTTTAACCCTTCCATAGGTCCCCTCCTCAATCTTATCAAGTAAACTTAATTCAATTATCAAAAGAATATTATCGTGATTTAGATATCAAAGAGGATCCTTGCCTCATAACCGTCATTGGTCTCTTTCAAATAAAAATTGTGGTAAGTTGCTGCCTTAATTAGTAATCCCATTTCGTCCTTTTCCCTATCAAAAATATAGCCAGTAACTGAAGAGTTCAGATTAAAAATGTCTTTTTTCTTTGTAATTTTTAAATTAAAGGAATTTCCTATAAACCCATAGGTATCGAAGTTAAATATAAGCTCATTTAGCCAAATAATCAGGAGATTCTCCAAACTATCTGAAAATAGTTTTATTTCTTTGTTCTCATCTTTCTTTCTGCGAACCTTTGTAATAAGACTAAAAAGTGCTTCTCCCGCATTAGCGAAAAGTTCGGCTAAATCTTTACCATAAACATAGATACCAATATCACCCGTTGTATCAAAAAAATTATATTTTCTGCCATCTTGGTTTTTAAGCCTTACCATCTGCGATTCACCAATACCTTCTGGCACCTAAAAACCTACTTTTAAAATAGTTACTTTTAATATCTGCGATCTTTATCTCGTCATTTCTTTTAGGTGCATGGACCATCTTGCCGTCCCCTATGTATATACCTACGTGATTTGCTCTGCCATTGTTGCCAAAGAAAACCAGATCGCCTTCTTCTATTTCGTTATCGTCAACGGGGTAACCTTCTCTCATCTGGGCATCTGAAGTTCGGGGTATATTAATTCCACATAGATTGTAAATTGCCTTTGTGAAACCACTGCAATCTAATCCTTCTGCAACATTATTCCCACCCCATCTATAGGGTATTCC
>JAOAGA010000160.1 GCA_026415985.1 Pseudomonadota bacterium
TTATGAATCCTACCAATGATGTTTTAGAGCAAAGAATTGCAGCGTTAGAAGGCGGAGTGGGCGCTCTTGCGGTGGCATCCGGTTCAGCTGCCATCANCTATGCAATTTTGAATATTGCAGGCAGCGGTGATGAAATTGTATCAGCAAGTACCCTTTATGGAGGGACCTATAATCTGTTTTCCATTACACTTCCCAAGCTTGGGATTAAGACCGTTTTTGTTGACCCCGATGAGCCGGAAAACTTCAGAAAAGCAATCAACGATAAAACAAAAGCCATATATATCGAATCCATCGGGAATCCAGGTATCAATCTGATTGATATTGAAGCTGTTGCAAATATTGCACATGAAAATGGAATTCCTCTTATCATTGATAATACTTTTGGCACGCCATACCTTATAAAACCCATTGATTTTGGTGCTGATATTGTCGTTCATTCTGCGACCAAATTTATTGGAGGACACGGTACATCCATTGGGGGTGTTATTGTTGATTCCGGTAAATTCGACTGGGCATCCAGC
>JAOAGA010000161.1 GCA_026415985.1 Pseudomonadota bacterium
ATGGATACTGCCCCATTACGAGCAGTGGGTTTCCCCATTCGGAAATCTCCGGATCAACGCTTACTTACAGCTCCCCGAAGCATATCGGTGTTTGTCCCGTCCTTCATCGGCTCCTAGTGCCAAGGCATCCACCGTGCGCCCTTTCTAACTTAACTAAACACACTTTATCGCCTTGTACTGTCTCGCTCTAAGCGAAACAGTTTGTCGCTTTTCATACTTGCCTGTTATCTAGTTTTCAAGGAACAACCATTTAAAACATCGAGGGATATTCCCTCAAAACTAAACGAAGCGAAAAAGCGTTTTTTATCACATCAATCATATCCCTTAGAAAGGAGGTGATCCAGCCGCACCTTCCGATACGGCTACCTTGTTACGACTTCACCCCAATCATTTGCCCCACCTTCGGCGGCTGGCTCCCGTAAGGGTTACCTCACCGACTTCGGGTGTTGCAAACTCTCGTGGTGTGACGGGCGGTGTGTACAAGGCCCGGGAACGTATTCACCGCGGCATGCTGA
>JAOAGA010000016.1 GCA_026415985.1 Pseudomonadota bacterium
GTCAAACTCTTCATATAAAATTACCTCTTCTCCTCTTTTATCTTTTAACTGGTTAATATGTCTATACCTATTTGGGATTTTATTGTTATTTGAAATTGCAGTTTTTATATCTATATGTTATCCTTATCTACTAATGTCTTTTTGGGTTTTTTATTTTTTCAGGTACTTTCTGGAATGCAGACTTTTAGGGAAAAGAAAGCCTATTTTAGGAGGTTTTAAGATAACTCATAAGTGTAATCTCAGATGTTACCATTGCCCCTTTTGGGAGAAAGAGACTGGTGAACTTGATTTTAATAAAGCAAAAGAAGTTCTGGACAAGATGTATAAATTAGGTGTAAGAATTGTTATTTTTGAAGGCGGTGAGCCCCTTCTGTGGAAAGATGGTGATAAAAATCTTATAGACTTGATAAATTATGCAAAAAAAACTTTTTTCAGTATTGGCGTAACGACAAACGGAACTTTACCATTAAAGGATATACCTTCCGATGTTCTTTGGGTTAGCTTTGATGGTATGAGAGAGACCTATAAAAAGATACGGGGAGATGTTTTTGATAAGGTGATCAGAAATATCAAAGAATCAAACCACAAAAACTTATATGCAAATGTAACCATAAACAAACTGAATGAAGGGGAGATTGAAGAGATAGTTAAGTTTTTGTCTGAACTTGTAAAAGGGATTACCATTCAGTTTCATTATCCCTATGGTGCAGAAGAAGACCGGGAGCTTTTTATTCCCCTTAAAGAAAGGGTTAATATATTAGACAGGCTAATAAGATTAAAAAAAGATGGCTATCCGGTAATGGATACAGTGAGGACTTTAAATGCTATGAAAACCAACAGCTGGAAGTGCCATGACTGGATGATAGCGAATGCCAATCCCGATGGAACTATTACCGAAGGATGCTATATTAAAAACAGGGGCGAGATAAACTGCAGATATTGTGGTTTTGCTGCACACACGGAGTTAAGTCTTGCCTTTGATTTTTATATACCTGCCATTAATATGGGAAGAAAAATTTTCAGGTACAGGGTAGTTTGATAAATGGATAAAAATCTCGTAAGGAATTTCTCTATTATAGCCCATATTGACCACGGAAAGTCTACTCTTGCCGACAGATTGCTTGAGTTTACCGGTGCCCTCACAGAGAGAGAGATGCAGGATCAGTTTTTGGATAAGATGGATTTGGAAAGAGAAAGGGGAATAACGATAAAAGCTCAGTCGGTAAGATTGAAATATAAAGCAGATGATGGTATTGATTATGTTTTGAATCTTATTGACACTCCGGGCCATGTTGATTTTAGCTATGAGGTTTCGAGAAGTCTCTCTGCCTGCGAAGGTGCAATACTTGTTGTTGATGCAACTCAGGGAGTTGAAGCTCAGACCCTTGCCAATGTATATTTAGCCCTGGAGAATAATTTAGAGATTATTCCGGTTATAAATAAGATAGATTTGCCCTCTGCGGAACCGGAAAGGGTAAAGAAAGAGATTGAAGAAATTATTGGACTTCCTGCTGAAGATGCGCTTCTTATAAGTGCAAAAGAAGGTATTGGTATTAAAGAACTTCTGGAAGAGATAGTTAAAAAGGTTCCACCACCTTCCGGATCTGTTGATGCACCGCTTAAGGCCCTTATTTTTGACAGCTGGTACGATTCCTATCAGGGGGTTGTAACATTAATAAGAGTAATAGACGGGACGATTAAAAAGGGTATGAAGATACTATTTATGGCGGTTAACAAGGTCTTTGAGGTAGAAAAATTAGGTGTTTTCTCTCCTTTTCCTGTGGAGGTGAATGAGCTTTCAGTGGGAGAAGTTGGTTTTTTAATCACAGGAATGAAAGATATAAAGGATTGCAGGGTAGGAGATACAATTACAGGCACAGAAAGAAAGACCGAAACACCTTTTCCCGGTTTTAAGATAATGAAGCCTATGGTCTTCTGCGGGCTCTATCCAACGGTCAACGATGATTTTGAAGAGCTCAGAGATGCATTGATGAAACTAAGTCTTAACGATTCTTCCTTTGTTTATGAGCCTGAGACATCTTTAGCCCTTGGTTTTGGTTTTAGATGTGGCTTTCTGGGGCTTTTACATATGGAGATTATTCAGGAAAGGTTAGAAAGGGAGTATCATCTTGATTTAATAACAACCGCTCCTACCGTTAAGTATAAGATTACCCTATCAAACGGCGATATAATCTGGGTTGATAATCCGAATAAGTTCCCCGAAAGTCAGCATATCGATAAAATAGAAGAGCCCTATATTAAGGCTCATATACATACACCGGAGGCTTACTTAGGGAATATTCTTACCCTTTGTCAGGAAAAAAGAGGGATACAGAGAGATATAAAATACATCACAAAGGACAGAATCGTTGTTGAGTACGAATTACCTCTTAATGAGATAGTCCTCGATTTTTATGATAGGCTTAAATCTGTGAGCAAAGGATATGCCTCTCTTGATTATGAGTTTCTTGATTATAAGCCATCGGATCTAATAAAGTTAAATATCCTTGTAAACGGTGAGCCTGTAGATGCCCTTTCTATAATTGTTCACAAAGATAAAGCCTATTACAGGGGGAGAGAACTTGTATCAAAGCTGAGACAGCTGATCCCCAAACAACTTTTCGAGGTCGTTATACAGGCAGGGATAGGAAATAAGATAATTGCCAGAGAAAGTATAGCACCACTTAAAAAAAATGTTCTTGCTAAATGTTATGGCGGAGATATTACAAGAAAAAGAAAGCTTCTGGAAAAACAAAAGGAAGGTAAGAAAAGGATGAAGCAGGTAGGGAATGTTGAGATACCTCAATCGGCCTTTCTTGCAATGCTTAAAGTAGAGAGTTAGGAGGCAGAATTGGAAAATACAACTATTAGTAACGAAAAGTTAGCAATCAAGAAAAAGGGAAAACTAAAAGAGACCATCGAGTCTATACTTGTTGCCCTCTTTTTTGCCCTTCTTATAAGAGCATTTATAGTTCAGGCCTTTAAGATACCATCAGGGTCTATGGAGCCAACACTGCTTGTAGGAGATTATCTGCTCGTTACGAAATTTACCTATGGTTATAAATTTCCGTTTATAAATAAGAGGGTCTTTGCCTTTAATAAACCAGACAGAGGCGACATAGTGGTCTTTAAATATCCTGTTGATCCCGATAAGGATTTTATCAAGAGGGTTGTTGGTATTGAGGGTGATGAAATATTGATAAAGGATAAAAAACTATATGTGAATGGTAAACCCTTCGAGGTTGAGAAGGCGGTTTTCAGGGATCCTGTAACCCTTCCCAAAGAGCTTACTCCAAGAGACAACTATGGACCTATCAAGGTGCCAAAGGATAGTCTTTTTGTAATGGGAGACAACAGAGATTCAAGTCTTGACAGCAGGTTCTGGGGTTTTGTTCCAATAGAAAATTTAAGAGGAAAGGCCTTTATTATATACTGGTCCTTTGATAGTCAAAATGGATACCCCTTTTACAGACTTGATAAAAAGATAAGGTTTTCGAGGATAGGTAATCTTATAAAATAGGAGCTAATATGGAAGAAAACGTGTTATTGCAAGCAAAAAAAGAAAAGCTTAATAAAATAATATCATCAGGTATAAATCCATTCCCCAATGATTTCAAGCCTGACTCAAGGTCATCGGAAATATTTGCTCTCTATGGAGATAAGGAACATACCTTCTTTGAAGAGGAGGGAAATGTTTCCCAGTTCTGTCTTGCGGGCAGGATAATGAGTCTGAGAAATTTCGGTAAATCCTGTTTTGCCCATTTAAAAGACGGAGACGGGAAGATACAGCTCTTCTTCCAGAAAAGGACTTTAGGGGAAAAATATGAGTTTTTTGCTGACTTGATAGATGTCGGAGATATAATCGGCGTTGTTGGTAAGCCCTTTAAAACAAAGACAGGAGAGCTGACATTAAACGTAACAGATTTTAAACTACTGACCAAATCTCTCAGACCTTTGCCGGAGAAATGGCATGGTCTTACAGACGTTGAGGCGAGATACAGACAGAGATATTTAGATCTTATTGTTAACAGTGATGTTTCTGAGACCTTCAGAAAAAGAATCAGGATGATAAAGCTTATCAGAAAGTTTTTTGATGAAAAGGGGTTTCTTGAGGTAGAGACCCCTATGATGCATCATCTCGTGGGAGGGGCAACCGCAAAGCCCTTTAAGACCCATCATAACGCCCTTGATATGGATTTATATTTAAGAATTGCTCCGGAGCTTCATTTAAAAAGACTTGTTGTAGGTGGTTTTGAAAGGGTCTATGAGATTAACAGAAATTTCAGAAATGAGGGTATATCAACCAAGCATAATCCTGAGTTTACAATGATTGAGTTTTATCAAGCCTATGCAGATTACAAAGACCTGATGAAATTAACAGAAGAGCTTCTTTCAATGTTGGCCCTTGAGATATGCGGTGGCTATAAAATTAGTTATATGGATATGGAAATAGACTTCACTCCTCCTTTTAAAGTAATGACTATGGCTTCTGCCCTTAAAGAGATTGGTGGTGTGGAGATTGAAAATTTTAAAGATATGGAGAGTCTCAAAAACATGGCTAAAAGTCTTGATATACAGTTAAAGGGTTTTGAGGGAGCGGGGAAGATAATTACAGAGATTTTTGAAAGGACTGTTGAAGATAAGTTAATAAATCCAACATTTATCACCGAGTTTCCCGTAGAGGTGTCGCCTCTTGCGAGAAGAAACGAGAAAAACCCCGATATCACCGACAGATTTGAGCTTTATATAGCGGGAAGAGAGATTGCAAACGCCTTTTCCGAACTTAATGATCCCATTGATCAGAAAGAAAGATTTCTGAAACAAATGGAAGATAAGGAAAAGGGTGATGAAGAGGCGGGTGATATTGACTACGATTATATCAGAGCCCTCGAATATGGTCTTCCTCCAACGGCAGGAGAAGGCATAGGCATTGACAGACTGGCAATGATATTTACTAACAGTCCGTCAATAAGAGATGTTATACTTTTTCCACTTCTTAAACCAAGAAACGAGGGCTATTGATGAAAATTCCCTTTGAGCTGTATGTTGCCTTTAGATATCTGAAGGCTAAAAGAAAGCAGACTTTTATCTCATTTATCACACTGATCTCCATCCTTGGAGTTATTTTAGGGGTCATGGCTCTTATAGTAGTTCTTTCCGTGATGTCCGGTTTTCAGAAATCTCTCAGGGAAAAGATACTTGGTGCCAACGCCCATATTATTGTCCTTAATTACGAAGGACCTTTTAACAACTATGATGATGTAATGAAAAAGATTAAAGAGGTTAAAGGAGTAGAAGAATCTGCACCGTTTATTATATCTCAGGTGATGTTATCAAGTGGTGAAAGAAGCACAGGTGTGGTTTTAAAAGGGATAGATCCGATCTTACAGGCTAAGGTTACAAATCTCGAGAAAAGTATCAAAAAGGGTTCTCTCTCAGATTTAAAAAAGAAAAGAGATTTGCCTCAGATAGTTATCGGCAGAGAACTTTCCAGGAATTTAGGTGCCTTAATGGGGGATAAGATAAACTTAATAATTCCTATGGGAGATATTACTCCTATGGGTGTAATACCTAAGGTTATTGAGTTTGAGATATGCGGGATAGTTGAGACGGGCATGTTTGATTACGATTCAACAATGGCTTATATAAGCCTTGAAACTGCTCAGAAAATATTTAAATTGGATAAAAAAATAACTGGTATAGAAGTAAAGGTTGCTGATATCTTTAAATCTGACCTTATTGCTCAGGAGATTCAGGGAAGACTTAGTTTGCCCTTCAAGACAAGGGACTGGAAGGAGATGAACAAAAATCTCTTTTCCGCACTCAGACTTGAGAAGACTGCCCTTTTTATAATACTTTTGCTGATAATACTTGTCGCAGCCTTTAATATCATTACCACACTTATTATGCTTGTTATGGAAAAAAATAAGGATATTGCCATATTAAAATCTATGGGTGCCACAAGTAAGAGTATAGGCAAGATTTTCAGATTACAGGGGGTTATAATCGGAACTGTTGGTACAGGTGTCGGAGCAGTATTAGGAGTTTTAATATCACTTAACCTGCATCCGATAGTTGTTTTCTTGGAGAAGGTTTTTAAAATAGAGCTTTTAGCAAGAGATGTATATATGATGGATAGGTTTCCTTCAAGTATTGAGCCTTTAGATGTTATTCTTATATGCCTCTTTTCATTCCTGATATGTTATTTTGCCACACTCTATCCTGCAAAGAAGGCATCTTCCATGGATCCTGCGGAGATTCTCAGGTATGAGTAAGTTTTTTGCAATAAGTAAAAGATTTGAGATTGGTAAAAATTAACAGATAAGACTTAGGAGATATAAGCATAGACAAAAATTTTTTATACAGGTTGGTATTGTGGAAGATATAGTTTTAGAAACGATGGGGTTAAAGAAAGATTTTATTTCACCTTCCGGTGATACAATTAATGTTTTAAAAGGCATTGATTTTACAGTTAAAAAAGGTGATACAATATCTGTTGTCGGTGCTTCCGGCTCCGGAAAAACCACCTTTTTACATATAATTGGTTTACTTGACAAACCAAGTGAAGGCATTATTAAATATTTCGGCAAAACTCTTGAGGGCACGAAAGACATTGAGATTGCAGATTTCAGAAATAAAAATATAGGTTTTATTTTTCAGATGCATTATCTCTTGCCGGAGTTTAACGCCCTTGAGAATGCAATGATGCCTCTTATAATTAGAGGGGCTGAGTTTAAAGACGCAGAGGAGAAGGCAAAGGATTTGTTTGACAAGGTTAATCTGAGTCACAGGCTCTATCACAAACCGGGCCAGCTATCCGGTGGTGAACAGCAAAAGGTATCTTTGATCCGGGCTTTTATAGGGGAACCTAAGATTATATTGGCAGACGAACCAACAGGAAACCTGGACAAAAAAAATGCTAACCTTATAGCGGAGCTTTTTTTAAAGCTTAATGATATGACAAAAACTTCTATAGTTATGGTTACCCATAATGAGGAACTTGCAAAAATGATGAGCAGAATATGTAAACTTGATGACGGAGTGTTACTAAATATATGAAAAAAATATTATTTATTTTGCTATTTTTTTACTTAATTAGTTATTCCATTGCAGAGGACAGAATTATAAAGGGAATTATTATAGAAGGGAACAAGATTATTCAGACTCAGGCAATACTTAACAAGATCTCTTCAAAGGCAGGCGAGCCCTTGGATTATGAAAAGATCTCTATGGACATTAAAAAGATCTATAATATGGGTTTTTTTTATGATGTTAGTGCAGAAGAAACAGAAAGGGATGGCAATCTTTATCTGAAATTCAATCTGAGAGAGAAGACCTATATAAAGGAGATTGTTTTTAAAGGAACTGATAATATTTCTGAAGATGATTTAAGAACTCAGATGACCACAAAAAGATATAGTTTTTACGATGAAAGGAAGGTTTTTTCAGATATTGAAAAGCTAAAAAAGCTTTATATGGATAAGGGTTATTATTTTGCCAAAATAACCCACAGAATTGAGCCTATGAAAGACAGACCACAGGACTATCAGCTTGTCCTTAATATTGAAGAGGGGGAAAAAATCAAGATTGAGGAGATTAAGATAAACGGTGTTACCTATTTCTCTCCTAAGAGAATTAAAAAGGAGATGGAGACAAAGGAAAAGTGGTTTCTTTCCTGGTTGACCGGCAGTGGTATTTATAAAGCAGATGAGCTCAAAGATGATTTCGAAAGAATAAAGGAGTTTTATGGTAATGAAGGCTTTATATCCGCTAAGATATTAGGACATAAGGTTTATCTGAATGAGAAAAAAAATGGCCTGATTGTAGAGATAGATATTAATGAGGGTAAAAGATTTTTTCTTGAGGATGTAAAAATTGAAGGCGATGCTAAGCCCTATGAACAGGAGATAATACCAAAACTTAAGCAGAAAAAGGGTGATGTTTTTAAAAGGGTTAACATAAGGGATGATATTACTTACATCGGTGATTTTATGGGAGACAAAGGATATGCCTATGCAAATGTTGACCCACAGTTAGATGTGAATGAAGAAAACGCAAAAATTAATCTCACCTACAATGTATCTAAAGGCAGTCTTGTTTATATAAACAGGATTGTCATAGAAGGTAACACAAAGACAAGAGACTATGTAATCAGAAGGGAGATAAATTTAGATGAAGGAGATCTGTATAGTTCTTCCAAGTTAAAAAAATCAAGAAGCAAAGTAAACAGACTGGGATTCTTTGAAGAGGTAAATTTTGTCCCCAACAGGGTTGATTATCTGAAATCAGAAAGCAAAGATGAAGATTTTATGGATCTTCTTGTAAGGGTAAAGGAAAGACCTACAGGCTATCTGACCTTTGGATTAGGATATAGCTCCGTTGACCAGTTTATGGGTTCTATTCAGATCTCACAAAACAATCTTTTCGGAAGGGGTCAGCGTCTTTCAGCAACTGCTCAGGCAAGCTCTAAATCGCAGAGTTATGATATAAGTTTTTTTGAACCATATCTTTTAGGCTCAAGATGGTCCGGAGGCTTCAATCTTTTTAAAATTAAAAGGGAATATACGGACTATACAAAGGATAGCAGAGGCTTTGGACTAAAAAGTGGTTACAGACTTAGCGAAGACTGGGGCACAAGCGTTGGCTATAGATATGAACAGGCAACAGTATCTGATGTAAGTGTTTATGCCTCACAGATAATAAAAGATCAGGTCGGGACAACCATTACAAGCAGTGTCTATGGCTCTGTAAACTATGATACAAGAAACGATGCCTTCTATCCTACAGATGGTGCAACCTTTTCTTACTCCCTTGAATTTGCGGGCGGGGCCCTTGGCGGTGATAATAAATATATAAAATCATCGGTAGATACTGCAAAATATTTTTTGTTACCGTGGGAACATACCGTATCGGTTCATGGTCAGTACGGAACAGTCTGGGCCTATGGTGGTAAAAAGATACCAATCTATGAGAAGTTTTTCTTGGGAGGAATGTATAGCTTAAGGGGATTTATCACAAGAAGTATTGGTCCAAAAGATCCGGTTACAGGAGATGTCTTGGGCGGTACGAAGATGATCTTGGGTAATTTAGAGTATATTTTCCCTTTAATAAAAGAAGCGGGGGTCAGGGCAGTTTTATTTTTTGATATAGGTAACTCCTTTGACAACAATATCTTTCCAAGAGAGTATAAATATAGTGCAGGTGCGGGCATAAGATGGTACTCACCTATGGGGCCTTTAAGACTGGAGTGGGGTAAGAACCTGAATCCAAAGGATGGGGAAGTGAACGGCAAATGGGAATTTTCCATAGGTACCGTATTCTGATATAATCATTTTGAAAGAAAAGTGGTAAAGAATTATTAGTCATTAGTTGGTGGTTAATTAGAAAAATAATCAGGAGGTAATAGATATGAAAAGGGTTGTTTTTTTTCTGATTTTTTCTTTGATTTATTCAGTGGGTTATGGAGAGACAATTAAGATTGGTGTTGTTGATATGCAGAGGGCTTTAAACGAGTCAAAGGAAGGAGTTGAAGCAAAAAAAGAGATGGCAAAGAAGGCGGAAGATTATAAAAAGGACTTACAAAAACTTCAGGATGAGCTCGATAAGATGAAGTCTGAGATGGAGAAACAGGGTGCCTTCTTGAGTGAAGAGGCAAGACAGGAAAAAGAAAGACTTTTTCAGAGAAAACTCAAGGAGTTTCAGACTCAGTATAAAGAAGCACAGGAGGAACTTCAGCAAAGAGATGCGGAGTATACAAAAAAGATTGTTCAGAAGTTAGAAAAGATACTTAAAGATATAGGATCGGAAGAAAAATTTACTGTAATACTTGAGAAATCGGCAAGTGGAATTTTTTATTTTGATAAATCCATTGACATAACCGATAAACTACTTAAAAGGGCAGAAGGGGCAGACAGGAAATGATTAAACTTTCTTTGATAGCAAAAGAAGCAGGTGGATACCTTATCGGAGAAGACTGTAATATTTTACGGGTGGCATCTGTATCAGAAGCGGGAGAGGGTGATATTACCTTCCTTTTTAGTAAAAAATATCTTGAGTATGCCCTTAAATCAAAGGCATCCGCGTTTATTGTCACAGAAGAAACAAAGATAGAGGGGAAACCTCAGATAGTGGTTAAAAATCCCGCCCTTGCTCAGGCAAGGGTATTGAGGATGTTTCATCAAGAAAAAAAAGAAAAGCCCTGTATTTCAGAAAAAGCAGTTATCTCTAAGGAAGCTGTCATCGCTGAAAATGTTACGATTATGGATTTTGCCTATATTTCTTCCGGGGTAACTATCGGGGCAAATACGGTTATTTATCCCTTTGTTTATGTTGGCGAGGATGTTAAGATCGGAAAAAATGTAAAGATTTTCCCCCATTCGGTAATATTGGATTCTACAGAAATTGGTGATGATACAATCATTCAGCCCGGTGCGGTCTTGGGTGCCGATGGTTTTGGCTATGCCTTTAACGGAATTTCTTACGAAAAAATACCTCAGGTTGGTAAGGTTATAATCGGAAAATCAGTAGAGATAGGTGCTAATACAACCATAGATAGAGCAACCCTTGATACCACCGAGATTAAAGATGGAACAAAAATAGACAATCTTGTTATGATTGCCCATAATGTAAAGATTGGAGAGAATACTGTTATTGCTGGTCAAAGCGGTGTAGCAGGCAGTTCTTCAGTAGGTAATTATGTAGTGATGGGCGGACAGGTTGGTGTTGCCGATCATATTAAAATAGGCAACAGAGTTATGATAGGGGGAAGGTCCGGCATAATGTCTAATATAGATGACGATAAAAAAATTGCAGGGATTCCCGCAAGAGACTATAAGGAGTGGCTTAGGATTACCGCTTATATCGACAGGTTGCCGGAGATGAAGAAAACTATTGATCAGATTTTAAAAAGACTTGAAAAAATAGCAGGAGAGAAAAAATGATTGATATAAAAGAGATAATGTCAATTCTGCCCCATCGCTATCCCTTTCTTCTTGTTGACAGAATCATTGAGTTTGAAAAGGGCAAAAGGGCTGTTGGGATTAAAAATGTTACCATCAACGAGAAGTTTTTTGTAGGCCATTTTCCTGAAAACCCCGTTATGCCGGGTGTTTTAATGGTTGAGGCAATGGCTCAGGTTGCAGGGGTTTTAGTTCTGAAGTCAAATGAAGCTTTTGGCAAAAAGGATGTCTATTTCGCAGCGATTAAAGAAGTTAAGTTCAGAAAGGTTGTTACAGCGGGAGATCAACTGGTCATAGAGGTTGAGTTGTTAAATTCAAAGAGAAATATCTACTTTTTCAGAGGAAAGATTACTGTCGACGGTAAGGTTGCAGTAGAAGGGGAGTTTGCTGCAACAACTTAGTGTGACTGATGTTAAAAGTCTGAGGTAAGACGTAAAGTCCTTAGGTTTTGTCGTTACGTCTTGTTAGAATTTACAGGAAGGGGTTTCTATGATAAAGATTGATGAAAAGGCAATAGTAGAGAAGGGAGCAGAGTTAGGTGATGGCGTGAGTATTGGTCCCTACTCATATATTGGTCCCAATGTTAAGATGGGTAAAAATTGCAAGGTCTATCCACACGCAGTTATTGACGGCTGGACAACCATAGGGGATAACTGTCAGATTTTTCCCTTTGCGTCAATAGGGATGGCTCCTCAGGATATTAAGTATAAAGATGAAAAAACAGAGCTAATAATCGGAAATAATAATATCATTCGTGAATATGTGACAATAAACAGGGGAACCGTTGCTGGAGGAGGAAAAACTGTCATAGGAGATAATAACTTTATTATGACCTCCTGTCATATAGCCCATGACTGTCATTTGGGCAATGAGATAGTTATGGCAAATTTGGCAACACTGGCGGGACATGTTTATGTCGATGACTTTGCGGTGATAGGTGGTTTTACCGCTGTTCATCAGTTCGTAAGGATAGGTACTATGTCTATGGTTGGTGGTGCCTCTGGTGTTGCTCAGGATGTGGCACCCTATACTATTGTTGCAGGAAACAGGGCAAAGCTCTTCGGACTTAATCTTATCGGTATCAAAAGAAGAGGGATAGAAGGAGACAAGTTAGATTCACTTAAAAAGGCCTACAGGATCATTTTTAAAAGCAAGCTTACTCTGCAGGAGGCAAAAGAAACCATTGAAAAATCGGGACTATTAACGGAAGAGGTCTCCAAGTTACTAAACTTTATGCTGGAAAGCTCGAGAGGAGTAATACGTTGGTAAAGATCGCTGTAATAGGTGCTGGTTATCTTGGCAGATTTCATATAGAAAAGTTCAAAAAAATAAAAAACGTTAATCTTGTATCTGTCTGTGAGGTTGATAAAAAGATAGCCAAATCAATTTCTGATGAGTTCGGTGTTACTGTAGTTGATGATTACAGGGCTTTGGCTGGTAAGGTAGATGCGGTCTCCATTGTAACACCTACACCATCTCATTATAATATTGCGGACTTCTTTCTTAAAAGAAATACTCATCTCTTTATTGAAAAACCGGTTACCGATAACATAAATGATGCGAAAAAGCTACTGAAACTTAAAAAAGAAGATATTATCATTCAGGTAGGATATGTTGAAAGATTTAATCCCGCCTTTAGAATTTTTAAAGATAACCTGAACACCCCCCATACAGTAATTTTTAAAAGGAAGGCACCTTTTACCTTGAGAGGTGCCGATGTGGATGTTGTTTTTGATTTAATGATACACGATATAGATCTTGCCTTTAATATCTTTGAAGAAAAGCCTGAGATAGCATACGTCAGAGGAGAGAAAATTTTCACCAATCATAACGATGTTGTCATAGCGGGGATAAAGTTTGGTCATACCTTAGCCCATTTCGAAATATCAAGAATTTCTGATAGTAAAGAGAGAAAAATTACTGCGTTAGATGAGGGGATTTTTATTGAGGCTGACCTGATTAATCAAAATTGTAAAATAGTAAAAAACAAGAAAGAAAAGATCTACGGCGGAGAGAAAAGAGATATTCTGTTAGAGGAGCTTTCGGATTTTGTAATCTCCGTTGAGAAGGGAAGCATACCAAAGGTTACTTTAGAAGATGGAATAAAATCTCTTGAATTTGCTGACAAAATACTCCGAAGAATAAGAAAATAATATGAAAAAGGGTTTTATTATAGCGGGAGAGGCCTCTGCAGATCTCTATGCATCAAATATTGTAAAAAATTTTACTGCAAAAATTGATGATGTTGAATTTTTTGCCATCGGTGGTAATAAACTTGAAAGCGCAGGTGCTGAAATTCTTTTCAACTATAAAGATATCTCCGTTGTTGGAGCTGTAGAAGTAATATCTCATCTAAGAAAGATTTTAAAGGCAATAACTGAAACCGTAAGATGGATAAGGGAAAATAACCCCGATTTTATAATCTTTCTTGATTTTCCCGATTTTAATTTCAGGGTCATAAAAAGGATAAGAAAATTTTACAAAGGTAAGATTATCTATTTCATAAGCCCTCAGATATGGGCATGGAGAGAGAAGAGGGCATTATTTCTTAAAAAAAATGTCGATGAGATGTTTGTTATACTTCCCTTTGAAAGGGAGTTTTATAAAAAATATGATTTTGATGTCCGGTATTTAGGGCATCCCCTTATTGATATAGTAAAGCCTACGATGAGTAAGGAAGAGTTTCGGAGGGAGTTTGGCTTTAAGGATAGCTCAAGAATTATATCAATATTTCCGGGTAGCAGAAAAAAGGAGATTGAGAAACACAAAACCGTTTTGAAGGATTTTATTGAGAAGGTTAAGATTAAGTATGCCGATGTTGAGTTTGCAATAGTTTCTCCCAATGAACATATAACAGAGCTGATAAAAAATTATTTCTCCGGAAAAAGGGTTAAAATAATTGAAGGTTATAACTACGATGCCATAGATAACTCGTTTATTGTTATATCAAAGTCTGGCACAACAACGCTTGAGATCGCAATACTTGAGAAGCCTGCAATTGTATTTTACAGTATCAGCAAGATAAGTTATTTTCTTGCTAAATTGCTTGTAAAGGTCCCCTATGTTTCTCTGCCTAATCTGATACTGAATGAGCTTGTTTATCCGGAGTTTATTCAGGATAATTTCACTAAAGACAATCTTTTTGTTGCCTTTGAGAGATTTATAGATGATACTGATTTATATATAGAGACCATAGATAAGCTTAAAAAATTAAAAAATCTTTTAGGTGGCGAGAAATTTTTTGAAAGACTGACTGAAAAGATAATAGGTAAGGTATATGGATAAAGAATCGCTGATAATATATAAAAGAATCCTCATTTATGTAAAACCCTATTGGAGGAGACTACTACTTGCAATGATATTTATGTTAGGTGTAGCGGGGACTACCTCTGCCCTTGCCTTTCTTGTTAAACCCGCCTTAGACAGTATATTCTTTGAAAAAAACAGAGATATGTTAAACCTGATGCCGTTAGCAATTCTTGTTGCCTATGCATTAAAGGGAATCTGCAACTTTTCTCAGGAATATCATATGAACTATGTTGGACAAAAGGTAATAATGGACATAAGGCAGGCACTTTATGATCATATACAGAGGCTTTCACTATATCATTTTATCTCGATACCGATGGGGCAGTTAATATCCCGTATTACCGGTGATGTTGGTATTTTACAGGCATCGGTATCAAGGGCAATAACAAGCATAATAAAGGACTTGTTTACCGCCCTGGGACTTTTATGTGTGGTTTTTTACAGAGATTTTAAACTGGCTCTGATAGCATTTTTTATCTTGCCGTTTTTATTCATACCTATCTTTCAGTTTGGTTTAAAGACAAAGCATTATAGCTATAAAGTCAACGTAATAGTTGGCAACATGCTTTCCTTTCTGAAAGAGTATTTTTCTGGTATCAGGATTGTTAAGGTTTTTAATCTTGAAGAAAAAGGCAAGAAGATCTTTGCAGATGAAAATCTTAGGTTTTTTAAAAACTATATGAAACAGATTAAGGTTAGGGCAATATCAGGACCAATCATAGAGCTTATGTCTGCCTTTGCCATTGCAGGGGTTATATGGTATGGCGGAAAGGAAGTAATTGCAGGCAAAGCAACACCGGGCAACTTTTTTTCATTTATTACCGCTCTGATTCTTCTTTATGAACCAATTAAAAGATTAAACGGCTCCTATAGCACTATACAGGAAGGAATAGGCGCAGCCAAGAGGGTCTTTGAGATAATGGATATATCTTCTGAAGAGCTCATAGAATCTAAAGCGACTAAGGAATTGAAGGAGTTTAAGGATTCCATTGAGTTCAGAAATGTATCATTCAGATATGACAAAGACTATGTCTTAAAAAATTTCAATCTTAAGGTGAAAAAGGGAGAAAAAATAGGCATAGTTGGGGTCAGTGGCGGTGGTAAAAGTACTTTAGTAAATCTTTTACCGAGATTTTACGAGATAGAGGAAGGACAGATTCTGATAGACGGGGTAGATATAAAAGAATATTCATTGAAATCAATAAGATCTATGATTGCAATGGTTACGCAGGAAGTCATACTGTTTAACGCCACCGTTAAAGAAAACATTTTGTATGGTAAAGAAAATGCTGATTTTGAAGAGGTTATAAGATCTGCCCAGAATGCCCATGCCCATGATTTTATAATGTCCTTTCCTGAACAGTATGAGACTAACGTCGGAGAGATGGGCGAGTTTTTATCGGGTGGAGAAAGACAAAGAATTGCCATAGCAAGGGCATTTATTAAAGATGCGCCCATAATAATTCTTGATGAGGCAACATCGGCACTGGATACACAGTCAGAAAGGGAGGTGCAGAAGGCCCTTGATGAGCTTATGTCGGGTAAAACCTGCTTTATCATTGCCCACAGGCTCTCTACATTGGTAAACATGGACAGAATCATTGTTCTTAAAGACGGCGAGATCTATGAAGATGGCAGTCACTCTGAGTTGATGGAGAAAAAGGGAGAGTATTACAGACTTTATACAATGCAACAGGGAAGATAAATTGGCAGAAAGATTTCTGAAATTAAAAAGAAAAATCATTAAAAAATTAGCCCCTTTTTTTGTAAGCAATTTACTGAAAGTCCTGCACAAGACAATTAAATGGGAGATTGTTGGTTTAGACAACTTAAACAATATAAAAATTCCCGTTATTTTTGCCTTCTTTCACGGAAGAATGATGATGCTTGGTTTTTTTTATAAGAAAATCAGAAAAGACAGAAATATTAAAATGATATTAAGCCCCCATTTTGACGGAGAGGTTGGCTCCCTTATTGCCAAAAGATTTGGTGTAGATAGTATTAAGGGCTCAAGCTCTAAGGGTAGCTTAAAACTTCTTAAAGAAATCTCAAAGATAAAAGACAGCGATATAGGCATAACTCCCGATGGACCACGGGGCCCCTTTCAGAAGGTTAAAAGCGGGGTTACCTATATCTCAAAGGTTACGGGCTTTCCTGTTGTTCCTGTTGCTTATAGTGTAAGCAGAGGAAAAAGGTTGGGAAGCTGGGACAGGTTTCTTGTTCCTTACCCCTTTTCCAGAGGAGTTCTTGTGGTAGGTAAGCCCATTTATGTGCCTGAGGATTTAGACAAAGAAAAGATTGAAGAGTTTTCCCAACATATTGAAGAAGAGATGATTAAAGTTACCAATCTTGCAGATACTATCTCCGGATTTAAAATATGATGTATCTTTACAACCTGCTTTTATCCCTCTTTTTCCCGTTTTATATAATGATTTTTTATCCCATGAGTTTTATAAAAAAGAAATGGAAAAAGGGTTTTTTCGTAAAATTAGGTTATTACAAAAACAGAGATAATATTAAAAATCCTTATGTCTTTCACTGCGTATCGGTGGGCGAAAGCTTGGCTACAATACCGCTTGTAAAAAGATTTTTAAAAACGGTGTCTGACAATGTCCTTTTCACAGTTACAACTCTGACAGGATATAATATCGCCAAAGAAAAGATAGGTAAGGAAGTTAAAGAGATTACCTTTTTTCCAATGGATTTTCCCTTTACTGTCAACAAATTTTTTAAGACCTTTCGGCCAGGGGCGATAATCATCTCGGAAACAGAGATATGGCCTAATATAATTTTTTTCTCAAGATTATCCGGGATTCCCGTTATATTCATAAATGGCAGGATATCGGATAAGTCATTCAGAAAATATATAAAGTTCAGTTGGTTTTTTTCTGATTTGTTAAAATACCCCTTTTTTATTATGCAAAATGAAGAATACAAGGAAAGGGTAATTAAAATGGGCGCCGATGAAAAGAAGGTCTTCATATCGGGTAATATAAAATATGATATGGCAGGAAAGGAATCCCTAAGCAGGGAGGAAACAGGCATAAAAGATGATGATTTAGTATTAATAGCGGGATCAACCCACCCTCATGAAGAAAAAATAGTTCTTGATAGCTACAAAAGATTGAGAGATAAAAATATTAATATTAAGCTTATAATTGCCCCAAGGCATCCTGAGAGATTCAAAGAGGTGGAACAACTGATTATTAGCTATGGATTTAAAACTGGTAAAAGGAGTTTTAAGGACAAGGTCTGGGATGTCTTTCTTTTAGATACCATAGGAGAACTTTTTTCATTTTATAGTCTCTGTGACATTGCCTTTGTGGGAGGTAGTCTAACAAATATAGGTGGTCATAATATTTTGGAACCCGCCTATTTTTCTAAACCGGTTATATTTGGCAGATATATGAACAATTTTTCTGAGATAAGAGATGAATTTTTGAAAAAAAATGCAGGTTATGAAGTTACAGAAGAAAATATTTTTGATACTCTTTTTAAGCTCATAAACGACAGGAGCCTCAGAACAGAAATGGGGCTGAGGGCAAAAGAAATAGTAAATGAAAACAGCGGGAGTTTACAGAAAACTCTTGATTTAATTAAGGGTATTTTGGTAAATGCTTGATAAAATTTTTTTTGATCTCTGGTACAGAAAAAGATACTCATATCTAATTATCTTCCTGTTACCTCTGAGTCTTATTTATTATCTGATAGTTTCAGTGAGAAACTTTATTTATGATAACTTCAGCCTTTCTAAAAGACTTGACTCAAAGGTGATAAGTATAGGCAATATTAATCTTGGTGGAACCGGAAAAACTCCTTTTTTAATTTATCAGCTAAAGGATTTAACGAAGAAGTATAAAAAGATTCTCGTTTTATCAAGGGGCTATGGCAGTAAGATAAAGGGAGAGCTTTCTGATTCGGACGGTTTTTCCGATGAGGGGAGATTAATAAAAAGCAAGTTCCCTGAGATAGTGGTATGGACTGGTAAAGACAGAATAAAAAGCTATCAGGAGTATAAGAAAAAATACGGTTTACCTGAGATTGTATTACTTGACGATGGATTTCAACACAGGGTTATAAAAAGAGATGAAGATATAGTTCTTATTAATGGAAAACTTTTATTTGGCAATAAACTTATATTTCCCGCAGGTCCGCTGAGGGAGCCAGTTGGCTCTGTTAAAAAAAGGGCTACCACCTTGGTTGTAAAAGAGGGAGACTATGAGAATTATCGTAAAGTCAAAGAGATTTTTCCTGATAAGGAAATATTAAGGTTTGAGCTTAGAGAAAGCTATTTTGTTGATTTCCGGGGAAACAGAAAAGAGGAGAATTTCCTGAAAAACAAGGATATATCAGCCTTTTGCGGAATAGCTAATCCCTACAGTTTTTTTGAAACCTTAGAGAGAAAGGGGATAGTAATAAAAAGGAAGATTTTTTTCTCCGATCACTACAGCTATACAGAAAGAGATATTGAGAGAATCTGTAACGAAAAAAATATCCTCTATATAACTACCGAGAAGGATTTTGTCAAGATTAAATCAATCTGGAAAGATAAAGAAAAATTGTTTATATTGATAAATGAGTATGAATTAATCAGAGGCGATGGATTATAAGATAGTAGAGAGAGTAAAGAGCCATGAGAAAAATAGTTTTTTTAGACAGAGATGGAACCATTTGCGAAGATAGTGATTATCTTGATGACTTCAGAAAAATGAAGATTTTCAGTTTTTCCTATGATGCATTGGCGATTATAAAAAACAAGGGATATGAGATATATGTAATTACTAATCAGTCAGGCGTTGCTAAAGGCAAGTTCTCCTTAGAAGAGGCAGAAAATCAAAAAAAATTTGTTCTTGCCTATTTTAACAGGGAAAAAAAGCTCATTGAAGATTATTTATATTGTCCCCATCATAAGGAGGGGGTGGTGGAAAAATTTTCCTTTGAATGTAACTGCAGAAAACCAAAGACAGGAATGATAGAAAAAATTAATACTCTCTCGGAAATAGACAGAAAAAACTCCTATGTAGTTGGCGACAAGCTCATAGATATAGAGCTGGCTGTAAATTTAGGTGTGAACCCCGTTCTTGTCCTGACAGGATACGGCAATGAAGAGCAAAAAAAGATTATGGAAAAAGATTATAATGTTTTGATATTTAATAATCTTTTGGACTTTGCCAATAGTATAATTTAAACTTGAATCTGTTATAAATTTTTATGGAGGATAAGTGTTATGACCCTATCAAAAGAGTTATTAGAAATTCTTGCCTGTCCGAAATGTAAAAACGATATTAAGTTATCGGAAGACGGAAACTGGCTTATATGTAAGAATTGTAAGTTAAAATATCCTATAATTGAGGAGATACCGGTAATGTTAATCGATGAAGCCAAACCACTGGAAGAGTGATACTAAGGCAAAAGCCGATTGGATCTGGCGTAGCTGGTAGTGCTTACAGAAATATAGTTATGGAAGGATATTGAGATGATTAAAAAAAATGGCTCTTTCTTTGGAGTTTCCTTAGGTGTCGGTGATCCGATGAATGTAACCGTTCTTGCCCTAAGGGTTTTAAATGGTGTTTCTACAATATTTATACCTGTTTCCGAAAAGAATAAGGAGAGCAATGCCCTTCAAAGATTAAAAAAACTTCCTGTCCATCTTAAGGATAAAGAAGTAACAGAACTTTATATGCCCATGAAAAAAGAGGGGATTGAGAAAGATTGGCTGATAGCAAAAGAAAGAGTGAAAGAAGTTCTTGTAAAGGGTAATAACTGTGCGTTTGCGGGTATCGGAGATTTATTGCACTACGGGACCTTTTACTATCTGAAAAAGCTTTTAAATGAAGAGGGTTTTGAAACGATTTATGTGCCCGGTGTTACATCCTATCAGGCTCTTGCTTCACTGATTGATGAGCCCCTTGTTCAGGGAGATGAGAAACTTTTATTATTGCCCCATGACAACTTAGATGTTAAGGAAATAACAGAGATTGATACAATTGTTTTTCTAAAAAGACCTTCAAATATACTGCTTTTTAAAAATTTAATAAAAACACACAGGCTCTTTCTCGGAGAAAAATTAGGCATGAGAGGCGAAAAGATCGGAGAGGTTGAAAATCTTGAAAAAGATCTGGAAAGGCTATCTTATTTTTCTCTCATCATCGCTAAAAGAAGGAGATAGATATGGATAAAAAAGGTAAGGTTTTTTTTATAGGAGCGGGTCCCGGTGATCCGGAGCTTTTGACGTTGAAGGGAGAAAAGATTCTCAATGTCTGTGATGTGGTAATCTATGCGGGTTCTTTGGTAAACGAAGAAATACTTGATTTTTGTAAGCCCGATTGTATTAAGTTTGATTCTGCCAGTATGAATTTGGATGAGATAATATCGGTTATTGAAAGATATATCAGCGAAGAAAAAATAGTAGTCAGGCTTCATACAGGTGATCCATCTCTTTATGGTGCAATCTTTGAACAGATGACAGAGCTTGACAAAAGAGGCATAGAATATGAGGTTATTCCCGGCGTTTCTTCTGCCTTTGCAGGTTCTGCTCTTCTGAAGAAAGAGTTTACTGTTCCCGGAGTAACTCAAACGGTTATTTTTACAAGATATTCAGGAAGAACCCCTGTTCCGGAAAAGGAAAAGCTATCAGAACTCTCAAAACACAGAGCGAGTATGGTTATATTTTTATCGGTTGGAATGATAGATGACGTTATCAAAGCATTGAAAACGGGGTATAAGGAAGATACGCCCGTTGCAGTAGTTTACAGAGCCAGTTGGGAAGATGAGTGGGTTATAAGGGGGACCTTAGAAGATATTGCTGAAAAGGTAAAAGAAGCGGGGATCAAAAGACAGGCCCTGATTTACGTAGGAGACTTTCTGGCTCCGAAAAATTATGAATATTCAAAACTTTATGACGAGTCTTTTGAACATAATTACAGAAAGATTAAGGAGTAATAGTAATGGTCAGACTATCATTGTAAGTTCCCGACGATACATCCTGTCCCGCAAAAAGGGTTCCATAGTATGTATAGGTTTTATTCCTGCCTATCCTGTTTATTATCATAGGAGTTGTACCGTTTGTTCCATCACCCCAGATAGTAGTCATACCCGCATTCTGATAGATATTATAACTTAGAAAATCATTGTAAATAGAGTGCTTCATTCTCCTTGGATTGATTCCTCCGTGTATGCTTTGTCCAATGGCTATTACAACATTTGTGTCATTGCTACAGGTGACGCTAATAGTACCTGTAGAAGTGAGATTTGTAGTGGAGTTAATATCATAAATGCCAAAGTTTATATTTGTGGCAGAAACGGTACACTGACCATAGGAGTTGTTGTATACCATAAGATTTACTAAAATAATAGCTAATAAATAAATAATTAATCTCACAAACTCTATTCCTCTGGTATTTTTATTTCAATCTCGCCTAAGTTAATCAAAACTTCCTCAAGAGAAGGCAGTTCTATCTCATATTTTATATCTCTTCCCAGAAGTTTAAACTCTAATAAATATCTACCCGGTTTTACATTTTCTATGTAAAAATCTCCCTCTGCTGATGTAAAGAAAATCCCTTCTTTTTTTTCTTTTATATCACCAAAGGGGCTTTTGCAAAAACTTTTTTCCTCTTCATCTTCTTTATATTCAATTTGTCTGAGATAAATCTCTTTAAAAGATAAAGGTTTTGATGTTTCTTTTTCTTTTATTTTTATAAAACCTTCATATCGATAGGTCCTTTTTACTGGAAAATTTATACAGGAACCGTATCTGTATGGAGGTG
>JAOAGA010000017.1 GCA_026415985.1 Pseudomonadota bacterium
GTCTTGTTTCATCGGCATATACAGATATCTTTTTACCGCTGAAAAAGGCGCTTCTTATAATCGAAAGGGCGGTACCGTATTCCGATGTTGCCAAGGCACCTGCGTTACAGTGGGTAAGTATGGTATCTCCGTCTTTTATCAAGGGGTTGCCATTTTCACCTATTTTCTGGCATATCTCTATATCTTCTTCATAAATCCTTTTTGCCTTGGCGATGAGCTCATCTTTTATCTCATTTATAGAAAGGCATGGGCTTTCATCAAAGGTTCGTCTCATCCTGTTTATAGCCCAGAAAAGATTAACCGCAGTGGGACGCGTCTTGGAAAACTCATCAAGTATTTTGTAGAACTCCTCCTTAAATTTCTCTCTGTCAAGGCTATTAATACTTTTTGCACCAAGAGCTATACCAAAGCCAGCAGTTACACCAATGGCAGGGGCACCTCTTACCACCATATCCTTTATTGCCTTTGCCACATCTTTATAGTCTGTAAAGGACAGATAGACCTCTTTATCAGGTAATAGCCTCTGGTCTATCATGCTCACCTTTTCTCCATCAAACCTGACTGTGTAGAAATTTTTACCCATTGCCCTGTACCTCTAACCTTTCCTATTAGTTTTTTTAAAATCTATACAATCAAGCCTGTAATCCTTTATCTTTTTTCTCAGCGTATTTCTGTTAATACCTAAGATCTCCGATGCCTTTATCTGATTGCCCTTTGTAATCTTAAGTATTTTTTCTATCAGAGGTTTTTCTACCTGAGACATAACAAAATCATGGACATCTTTAATTTCTCCTGTACTCAGGAACTTTATAAACTCGTCTAATTTCCAGCTTATCATCTCTTCCAGAGAGAGTTCTTTTACAACATCTTTGTTCATCTCTCCTTTCGTCAGGAAAAGGAAATCTGATTTATCAAGAACATCGTTAGGCGAGATAAGAAACACCCTTTTTATGGTATTCTGTAGCTCTCTTACGTTACCGGGCCAGTCATAGGCCATCAGAAAATTTATAGCATCATCTGTAATATCCTTTTTTATTCCAATCTCTTTAGAAAATTTCTTAAGAAAGTATCTTACAAGTTCAGGTATATCCTCTTTTCTCTCCCTTAAAGGAGGAATGTATATGGGTATCTGATTAAGCCTGTCAAAAAGATCAGCACGGAAGGCCTTGTTCTTAATCAGATTAATAATATCCTGGTTTGTTGCAGCAATTATCTTAACATCAATCTTAACCGCTTTTGTCCCGCCGATGGGAACAATCTCTTTCTCCTCAAGGACCCTTAGTATTTTTGCCTGTAGTTCTACTGACATATCACCAATCTCATCGAGAAAAAGAACACCATTATTAGCTACCTCAAACTTACCTATCTTTCTCTCTGTGGCACCTGTAAAGGCACCCTTTTCATATCCGAAAAGCTCGCTTTCCAAAAGGTCCTTTGGAATTGCTGCACAGTTAACAGATATAAAGGGGTTAACCGCCCTTTTGCTATTTAAATGGATCGCTCTTGCTACCAAATCTTTACCAGTTCCTCTTTCTCCCTGGATCAATACTGTTGCATCACTATCGGCAATCTTTCCGATGAGTTTAAAAATTTCCTTCATGGCGGGTGATTTGCCAACCATAAAGATATCTTCTTCAATCTCGTTTATTTTTTGCTTCTCAGTAAGTGTGGTATTAATTTTTCTCGATTTTAAATAGGTTTCAACCGCCCTTTCTGCTATTTTTTCCACATCATCCAGGTTAAAGGGTTTGGTTATGTAATCATAGGCACCTCTTTTCATAGCCTCAACGGCATTTTTCATAGTGCTCTGAGCGGTCATTATCACTGTGGGCGGGTGATTTGGAATTTTTACAATTTTATCAAGTATCTCAAAACCAGATATATCCGGCATTATAATATCAAGGAATATTAAATTATACTTGTCTTCCTCAAGTTTTTTCAAAGCTTCCTTACCGTTGACAGCCTCTGTGACAGTATAACCCTTTTGTAAAAAAAGCCTTTTTAATAACCAGCATATATTTTTTTCATCATCTATAACCAAAATCTTTATATTTTTTTTATTTATATCCATAAAATTATCCCCGGCAAACAGTTTTTCCAACTAAAAAACTTTATAAACTATCTTTCATAGGAAGATAAATGCTGACTTTTGTCCCTCTTTTATACTCACTTTTTATTTTCATAAAACCATTATGCTCCATCACTACCTTTTGAGAATAAACAAGACCTAAGCCAGTTCCTTTAGGTTTCGTGGTAAAAAAGGGCGTAAAAAGCTTTTGTATATCTTCTTCTCTTACACCTTCTCCCGAATCTTCTACCTCTATTAAAAGATAACTATAATCCCTGTTTTTTTCTTTGTATTTTATATCAACAACAACCCTGACCCGAATATCTATTTTACCACCGATATAGGAAGCTTCCACAGAATTTTTTATTACATTAAAAACCGCTTTATAGAGACTTTCTCTGTCACCAAAAATTTTTGGTATGGTACTGTCATACTCTTTTAATATTAAAAGATTTTTTTCCTTAACTACCGGTAGTAAACCTCCAGTTGCCTCATTAATCAGATCTATTATGCTAAAATTGTCGATATGAACAAGCTGAGGATTTGAGTAATCAAGCAAGTCCTGAATTATCTTTTCTATTCTGTCAAGCTCTGAAAATATTATCTTGAAAGCCTCTTCATCGTAACTTTCCTTCTCTCGTGTCATTAACTGAATTATTCCTTTTATCACCCCGAGAGGGTTTTTTATCTCATGGGCCATACTTGCAAAAAGAATTGAAAGTTTTTCTATGTTTTGTTTCTCGTACTTTGATGCCTCCATAGATTTGAGAAAAGAACAATCCTCAACTAAAAGGAGAAAACTTTCGTCCTTTAAAGAGATAGGGATAAGAAAAAAATTAAGAAGATAATTGTTGCCAAGATAATTTATAAAAGGTTCTTCATAAAGTTTTAAGGTTTTGTTTTCTCTTTTTGACTTATTATAAAGTTCCGCAAGTTTTTTGGGGAATCTTAATTCCTCAATATTCAAACTCAGTAATTTCTGCTTTGAAAGACCAAGTATGCTTTCGACAGTTGAGTTTACATAAACTACTTTACCGTAGCTAAGATATACAGTCCCGTAGGGCAGGTTTTCAAGAATCTGTTCAAAAAAATGGGCCTTCACTTTTCAATCACTTCTATAGTTTGTCCTTTTCTGATTACTCCACCTTTGACAATTTTACAAAAAATCCCCTCCCTTGGCATAACACAATCTCCAACTGTCTTGAAAATATTGCACTTAGTATGACAGACCTTGCCATGCTGTGTAACTTCTAAAATAACATCGCCTATTTTTATCCTTTTACCAATAGGGAGTTCTATCAGATTAACCCCCTCGGTGGTAATATTTTCAGCAAAATCTCCTGCTTTAACATCAAGCCCTGCCTTTCTCATCTTTTCTATACTTTCGTTGGCGAGAAGACTTACCTGTCTTATTCCGCCTTCTGCATGGGCATCGCCTTCTATCCCCTTATCTTCAACAAAAACCGCTGAGTCAACGGGTTTTTTGCGAATGGATTTTTTTTCCGAAATATTTATTGATAATACTACACCTTTCATAGCAACCACTCCTTTTATAAATTATATAATGATTTTGATTTATAACAGATTCAATCTATTCACTGATTACCTATCCCCTGATATGATTTGCCTTTACAATCAACTCATCATACTCATCTCCATCATCGGGGAATCTTGAGTATCCAAACCTTATAGAAACTTCTTCTTTCAGAAGATTTTTGGGATCAAAATTCATCTTTTCAAAGACCTTCTTAAGCCTGAATACTACCTCCAAAGCCTTCTCATCGGCATCAACAAGTATTATGCCAAACTTATTATCATTAAGTCTCGATACTACCTCAAAACTTCTTATCTTTTCTCTCAACTCAAAGGCTATCTTCTTTATAATCTCATCGGTAAACTTTTTTCCGTAAGATTCAAGATATTTTTCATAATTCTGAAGCTCAATTATTAAAAGCACAACCCTCTTGTTATGTCTTTTTGCCCTCGCAATCTCTTCAAAGACCCTTTTTTCATAGTATCTGAAGTTTGGCAAACCGGTAACAATATCAATATAATTCTCATAGTTTGCTACGCTTTTACGCTCTAACTCCCTGTAAAGCGGTATAATCTTTGAAATAATATCATCAATTAGTTTAATATCCTGTAAACTGAAATTAGAAATTTTTCCTGCTCCTTTTTTGTTATAAAAAGAAAAACAGGCTTCTACTTCCTTTCCGACCAGGCAGGGGTATATAATAAAAGAGCTTATTTGCGGATACAGATACGCCAAATCTATATCTCTTTTGGTATTCTTGATAAGCAACTCCTTTTTTGTTTTAATGGCCCTTTTTACAAGCTCTCTGTCTAACTCAAAGAAATCTTTATTAACAATGTTTTCATAACCTATACAATCTTTTACTGTGTATGCCTTTTTTTCTTCATCATAAATTCGGAGAAATGAAACAGACGAGCCTATGCACTCAGACAATCTTTTCAGAAGGTGATTGAAAAAAGAGATCCTGTCATCCATTAGACTAAGTTCTGAAAATATTTCATCGGTAAAATCCCTAAGTCTTGTCTGTTCCGCCACTTCTTCCTTGTGGTAAACCAAAGAAAGCAGTCTTGATAAATCATTGGAAAGGTCCTTTAAAAAATCAATTGTCACATAACCATCTCTTTTAAAATTAATAAAGGAAATAATCCCGAAACACTCGTTTTCATCAATCAGGGGAAAGACCGCGTAGCCCCTGAAGTTTTTTCTTTCAGGTTCAGCAAAAAAGACACTTTCTTTACTATCGAAAACCCACCTTTCTAACGTGTCTTCTGAAAATATCTCGTTGCTATCGAGAATGCTATAGTTTGTTGCAACAATCTCAAAGGAAAACTCCTTTGATCTCAAAGCAATAAGAGAGTAAACAGAGAATGATTTAAATATAAAGTCTATAATCTTTTTTATTCTGTCATACAGCGGTATCTTCTGAGAAAGTATCTGAGATAGTTCAGAAAAACTTTTATAACGCTCTGAATCTTCTCTGAACTCCGCAAAGCTCTTAGAAGTAAAAAGGATATCACCTATAATGGCAGAAACACTTTTAAGAAACTCTAAGTCTTTTTCAGAAAAGGCATTTATGTCTGAATTGCTTGAAAGATTAATGACGCCAACTACTTCATCATCCTTTAGCAAAGGAACACAAATAGCAGACTTAATATCTTCTCTCTTTCTGATCTTTTTAAAAGATTTATCATCGGGACTACCTGTAATAATAATGGGCTCTTTATTCTCAACAACCTTACCCGCTATTCCTTCGCCCACAGGGATTTTAATAAAATCCCATAAAACCCTGTCTATACCATAGGACATTGCCACTTTGAGAACCTTTTCCTTTTTATCATAGAGCATAATAGAACCTCTGTTAGCCCCTGTCTTATCACAGAGAAACTTCAGAATCTCATCAAGAAGCTTTTCTTTGTCAAAAAGCATAGATAGATTATCGGCAATGCCCTTTAACTCACCGACAACAAAACTTATGTCTTTTTTCTCCGAAAGCCCCTCAGCACCTCTATATAAAAATTCTGCCGAAGACCCGCTTATAATTTTTATATGACCCAATCCCAGATTAGTTAATCTGTCTTTCAGCTCCGGATTATTGTCCACATTTATAATGGCAAAAATACTGTTTTTTCCTTCAGTCAACTCGGAAAGATTGCTTTTGATAATATTATCAGGAATAACCTTTTTTTTCTGTAACACACCCATCTCATCAATAACTAAAGATACATTAATATTTTTATCCTCTTTCATCTTCTCATATAGGCTTATCAACCTTTCTGAACTTCCATATAAGGCTATGTTGTTCATTATCTCACTCCTCAATCTCAATCTTTAATCTTATTTTTACAGACTTCTCTCTTTCTCCGATAGTTAATCTGATGGGAAGCTCTATTTCTTTACCCTTTATTGAGGGGCTGTCGATTGAGATGTTTAATTTATCATTATTAGTTAACTCTTTTCCAGTTTCAGCAGTAAGTGCCTTTTTTTCGAAAATATCTTTATTAATATCAGTTATATCAATCTCTTCCTTCTGTTCAGTCTCCAGCTCTTCAATCTCAGCTATTATATCTTCAACCTCACTCTTTTGTTCCTTTACTTCTTCAGTTATATCTTCCTTGATAATACCATCTAAAACCTCCAATGCAGAATCACTATAATCATCGGGGAGGTACTCTCTTAAATCCTCACCGACATTTTCCTTCAAAGTTTTTGTCTCTGACAATTCTTCTTTCTCTTCACCACCTCTTTGCTGGAGTTCCTTAAGCTTTTTAATAACCATCTTGCAGATTGCCATTAGAGTTTCGAGAACCCCTTTACCTTCTGTAGCGACCGCAGGGAAAAAAGGAACCTTCCTTTTATTAAGATGAATATGTAGCTCTTCCATATCCATGGCATTATCCAAATCTCTTTTGTTATATTGAATCACAAGCGGAATGGTATTTATGTCCATTCCATACTCATTTAAGTTGTCCTCAAGATTTTTCAGGCTCTCAATGTTGTCCTCAAGCATCTGCTTTTGAGAATCTGCTACAAAAACCACGCCATCAACACCTTTCAATACCATCTTTCTCGTGGTGTTGTAAAAGATCTGACCGGGAACTGTATATAAATGAAACCTTACCTTAAAACCATTTATCTCACCTATACTTATGGGCAAAAAATCAAAAAAAAGCGTTCTGTCTGTTTGGGTGGCCAAACTGACAAGTTTACCTCTGCTCTCAGGAGTTAGTTTTTGATGAATATACAAAATATTAGTTGTCTTACCCGATAAACCGGGTCCGTAATATACTATTTTTGCGTTTATCTCTTTATTGATATAGTTGATAAAAGCCATCTCTACTTGCTCCTCTGCACAAGGATTTTCCTTGCTGTGCTTGAGATAATGGAAGACACATTTTTACTTTTGGATATCTTGTCAAGATCTTTGTTACCCAGTGAGGATAAAAATTTTACCGACACCTGAACAGGAGTTTTCGGATTAAAAACAAGATTAAGTCTTATATTATAGTTCTGTACCCAGTTTTTATTCATTGCAATAGCCCTGATTATCTCGTCGGGCAGGTTTTTATCCTGTGATATCTTTATTACCTCGCCCTCTGTTATTCTTGGATTTTTTAAAACTGCGGTGGAGACAAGTTTATTGCTATCCTTTATCAAAATTCCTCTGACCTCTTTGTTTCCCATGAGAGCAAACTTAATCTTTTCTGCAACGGACAGTTTAGCTATCTTACCTGCAATACTTCTCTTTTTTTCTTCATCATTTTCATCAACATTTTCAACAAGCTCCTTATGTTCAATAAAAACCTCCTTAGGAAGCGGAGGTTCTTTCTTTTCTATACACTCTGTTACTTTTTTAGATACATAAAAACTAACCTTATCATAATATTCCAAAGGCAGAGAGGGGTTATTTAACAAGTTATCAATAATCTTCTGATTACTTGACCATATCTCTTCTCTTAACAATATAAGTCTTAAAACGTCCTGATTCTTTGATGTGGCAAATCTTTCAACCAAACTTGCAGGAACAGCCTTATGGGAGAAAACGGTTTCCAACATTTCCAGATCATCCTGAAAGAGATACGCTATAAGTGCTATTATCTTTTCATCTTCTGTGTCTTTAAGAAAATTTTTCAGAAGATGCGGGGGTATCTCTCTCAAATAATGGATACATTTTTCTCTTAAGCCATTTCTGTTCTCAATGGCGTAAACAGAGACAATATATATCAGCTCATTAAGCTGGAGGGGGAAGCTCCCCTCCAGAACTTTAATATTAATTTCCCTGTTTTGCTCATTTAAAAGCTTCAATCCTACTTCAGATAATCTCACTGATGTGCTTCCTGCCTCTCTTTATTAGCCTGTTGAATTATTTTTTCGCTAAGATGGGTAGGCACCTCTTCATAGTGGGAGAACTTTACCGTAAACATAGCCCTCCCGCTGGTAAGAGATTTAAGATCATTTGCATACTTCAGAATTTCTGCCATTGGCACCTTAGCCCTTATTATCTGATTATTTGCCTTTGGTTCCACCCCTACAACATGACCTCTCTTACTGTTAATATCACCGATGACATCACCCATATACTCATCGGGGCATATAATTTCAATATCCATAATCGGTTCTAAAAGAACCGGATTTGCCTGCTGAGCTGCCTTTTTAAAGGCTAATGAACCCGCTATCTTAAATGCCATTTCTGAGGAATCAACGGGATGAAAAGAGCCATCGTATAAAGTAACCTTAACATCAACTACCGGAAAGCCCGCCAATATTCCTTCCTGCATTGCCTCTACTATTCCCTTCTCTACAGCTGGTATATACTGTTTTGGTATGACACCTCCTACAATTCTGTCAACAAACTCAAAACCACCACCTCTTGGTAGTGGTTCAAGCTCAATCCAGCAGTCACCATACTGGCCTCTCCCACCGGACTGTTTTTTGTATTTTCCCTGAACCTGTGCCCTGCCTTTTATTGTCTCTTTATAAGGAACCTTAGGAGTTTTAAGTTCTACTTCAACACCATATTTTCTCTTAAGTCTGTCTAAAACAATCTCTATATGCGTCTGCCCTGTACCGGAGAGGAGAAACTCCTTCGTCTGCTCATTCATGGTAAAACTGACTGTCGGATCTTCATCGATAATCTTCTGAATAGCCTGACTTAATTTATCCTCATCGTTTCTTGTCTTTGGGACAATAGCAAAAGATATCATGGGCTCAGGGATATCAGGTGCCTTGTAAACTATCGGGTTTGCCTCATCTGATAAAGTATCGCCTGTCTTAATATCTTTAGATTTTAATATGGCTACTATATCGCCCGCATAGGCCTGCGGAATGTTTTTAAACTTTTTCCCTTCTATTACCGCTAAGGAGCCGATCTTTTCTTTTACCCCCTTTGTTGCATTGTATACGGTGGATTCAGAACTAATCTTTCCTGAAAAAACTCTCATTACAGAAACCTTACCTGTAAAGGTATCTACAAAGGTTTTAAAGACAAGTGCCGAGAAAGGTGCATCGGGCGTTCTCTTTCTTCTCTCTTCCTTTTGAGTAACGGGATTTATACCTATGGTATCGGGAACCTCATCGGCAGAGGGTAGTAACAATGTAATATAATCAAGAAGATGTGATACCCCTATGTTTTTAAAGGCAGAGCCACAGAGAACAGGAATAAACTGATGAGTTTGGGCACCAAACTTTAACCCGTAAATTAACTCTTCCTGAGTAATCTCCTTACCTTCTAAGTATTTCTCTGTTAACTCATCATTTACTTCGGCAACCTTTTCTATAAGAAAATCCCTCAATCTTTTTACTTCACCCTCAACATCCTTTGGTATATCTATCTTTTTGTATGTTCCCGCACCATTATCATCAAAGGCATAGGCTTCCATTTTTACGAGGTCAACTATCCCTTTAAAGTCTGCTTCCTTGCCGATTGGAAACTGAACAGGAACAGGTAAGACATTAAGTTCTTTTTCCATATCATCTACTGCCTTGAGAAAGTCTGCCCGTTCTCTATCCATCTTACTCACAAAGGCGATCCTCGGAATGTGCCACTCCTCAAGCAAGTTCCATATTGTGTGAGTCTCTACCTTAACACCGGATATTGCACTGATGATAACCACCGCTCCCGTTGATGCCTTCAGACAAAACTCCGAATCAACTATAAAATTTGCATATCCGGGAGTATCAAGCAGGTTTATATAACATTTATTCCAGTTAATATGATTAAATGCAGAAGATATACTTATCTTTCTTGCAATCTCCTCGGGTTCGTAATCAAAATTTGATGTTCCGTCATCTACTCTCCCTAACTTATCAACCGCTTTTGCGTTAAACAACATAGAATCGGCAAGAGTTGTTTTACCCGCTCCACCGTGGGCAACCAGTGCTATATTCCATCTTTTCTCAAAATCTCCCATAAACCCTCCTTTTTATAGAATAATTTTAACTGATATTTACCACCTGACACAAAACACCATAACCTATATTTCTCCTTCGTTCATCTCGTAAAGAATTTTCAACCCTTCAAGGGTAAGATTTGGTTCAACCCCTTCTATATACTTAGTTTCCCTTGATATAACCGATGCCAGCCCTCCTGTTGCATAAAAGCCAATGTTTTTATCTGCCATCTCTTTTTTTATTTTCTCACAAATAGCATCTACCATTCCCGCATAACCATATATAATTCCTGATTGAATAGCAGATATAGTATTTTTTCCTATAACCTTAGAGGGTGTTACCAGTTCTATTTTTGGTAGTTTTGCGGTTCTCTCGGCAAGGGCTTCAAGTGATATCTCTATACCGGGTATAATTACTCCTCCTATATATTCCCCCTTCCTGGTAACACAATCAAAGGTTGTGGCAGTTCCAAAATCTATTATAACCAGAGCTTTCTTATATTTTTTATAAGCTGAGACCGCATTGACTATTCTGTCTGCCCCTACCTCCTTCGGATTATCATAGAGAATCGGCATCCCTGTTTTAATGCCCGGTCCGATAAAAAACGGTTCTTTATTGAAATATTTTTTACACATCAAATTTATTGTAAATGTCAGTGGGGGAACCACGTTTGATATGGCAACCCCTCTTATATCAGTTACATCTATGCCATAATATCTGAAAAAGTTAAGAAAAAGCATTCCCAGCTCATCGGCGGTTCTGTTTTTTTCAGTTCTTACCCTAAAGGAGTTTATCAAGGAATCACCTTTATATACACCGCAGGCTATGTGGGTATTCCCAACATCTATCACAAAAAGCATTTGTAGCCTCCTTTCAGGATATTATCTATTCTCTCACCCGACCCTTTCTTAACTTTGAGTTGAGCCTCTTTTGAAAATTAATCATTTTATCCGCCTATCTCCCCCGCATATATCTCTTTTAAAACTCCGCCTATATTTGCAAGCAAAGCTCCATCGGCTTTAAGTCCGATAACCCTGCCCTTTTCCTTAATTTCTCCTGTTGTAATCATAATCTCTTTATCTTTCCCATAGGCTATACTTTCCCATTCCTCTTTTACATCTCCTATCTCACCGTTATTAAAGATAAAAGAATCATACCTTCTTTCAAAAACCCTGATTATTTCTAAAAGAAGTTTAGACCTGTCAATTTTTTTACCTGTCGTTGAATAAACCGAACCTGCTATATCTCTAAGTTCTTCAGGAAACTCGTCTTTTTCGCAGTGAACGTTGATTCCCACTCCTAATACAACGTATTTAGCGGTTTCTCCTTCACTATATAGTTCCGACAATATTCCGCCGATTTTTCTATTATTTATCATAATATCATTAGGCCACTTAAGATTAACATCAATTCCAAAGCTTTTAAGGGCATCCGCTACTGAGACACCAACAACTATTGTCAGTCTTGTTAAAACCGTTACAGGTAACCTTGGCTTTAGAATAACAGAAAAATAGAGACTTTTTCCAAAGGGAGAAAACCAGATCCTTCCCCGTCTTCCCCTGCCTGCAGTTTGCTGTTCAGATATGATTATAGCTCCTTCCCTTGCACTTTCGCTTACCCTATGGGCATAGGAATTAGTTGAATCTATACTGATAAACTGAAACAGTTCCTTCCCGAAAGATAACCCCTTAAAGCTCTCCTCATCAAGGGAAAGAGGTGAATCCTTGGGAAAAATAAGCTTATACCCTTTCTTGGACTGACTTTCTATAAGAAATCCCTTTTCTTCGAGAAACTTGATATGTTTCCATACTGCGGTTCTTGAAATATTGAATTTTTCACATATCTGCCTGCTTGATGTCCAGCAGTTGTTATCGCTTAGTATCTTTAAAATTCTTTTCCAAACCAAACATTACCCCTCTATCTCAAGACTGATATCTACCGCTTTAACAGAATGGGTCAAAAATCCAAGAGATATGTAATCTATTCCTTTTATTAAATAATTGTCGAAATTCTCTGAATTTATTCCGCCTGACACCTCATAGGTTATGCCGTTTTTTTTCATAGAAAGTGCCTTTCTTATATCTTCAGGAGACATGTTATCAAGCATTATGTGATCCGCACCTGCCTTTATGGCTTCGCCAAGCTCTTTTAGGTTTTTAACCTCCACCGCAACCTTTAAAAGGGCTGTTTTTTTTTCTTTGGCAAGGGAAATAGCCTTTTTAACGCTACCTATTACCGCAATGTGATTATCTTTTATGAGGATGCCATCGGTTAGCGAAAACCTGTGGTTATAAGCACCACCAACCTTAACCGCATATTTCTCAAAGGAGCGTAAAAGAGGAGTTGTCTTTCGTGTATCTAAAATTTTTATTCCAAACTTACCTGCCTTTTTTGAAAGAAGGCTACATAAGGTAGATATTCCCGATAATCTCTGAAGAAAATTTAAGGCAGTTCTCTCAGCGGTAAGAATGCTACAAAGTCTTCCCTCAACAAAACCAAACCTGTCTCCCCTTCTGACAGTATCGCCATCTTTCTTATTGAAACTGACAACCAGCTCACCGTCTAACTGCTTAAAAACCTCTTTCGCAACTTCAATACCTGAGATTACAAAATCTTCCTTCGCCAAAAAATATGCCCGTCCTGTTAAATCCCTATCTATGATTTCATTGGTTATATCAAGAAACCCGATGTCTTCCTGAAGGGCATCATTAACCACTTTTTTTAAAATTACAGGATTGATCAAAGACCCAACTCCTTGAGAAAAGATAAATTTTCCTTTAGTCTTTTAAGCTTATCTCTAAAGCCCTGTAACCTAACCTTATCATCCTCAACAACCGCTTCAGGTGCATTTTTCAGATAATCCTCATTTGATAATCTCTTGGATAAAAACTCCACATCTTTCTCTACCTTATTAATCTCCTTCATTATTCTTCCAATCTCATTGGTCACATTAATCATACCTTCTAAGTTAACCCAGATATCAATACCAGAAACATAGGCAAAGGCAGAACTCTTAGGCCTTTCTGCAATATCATCTTCAAAAGATACCTCACACCTGCCCAATGCCTCAAGATACTTTTTCAGGTCTCTGATAAAGTTTTTTTCTTTATCTCTGATTACAAGCAGGGTCTTTGGTTTCAGAGCAGGCTGAATATTCATCTCGCTCTTTATGTTTCTTATGGCTCTTACAATGTTGATAAATATTTCCACATCTTCCGTATCCTGATTAATAAAAAACTCATGGGCCTTCGGAAATGAAGAAACCATTATACTATCCGAAACAGAAGGAAGTTTACTATAAATCTCTTCGGTAACATAAGGCATAATAGGATGCAACAGCTTTAATGACGTAATCAGACAGTACCAGAGAGTATATTTAACCGCGTCTTCTTCCATCCTGAGTTTTGACAGCTCTATATACCAATCACAATAATCGTTCCAGAGAAATCTATAAATAGAGCTGGCAGAGACATTAAAATTATAGGTTTCATAGGATTCTCTGACTTCCTTAATTGTCTCGTTAAGTCTTTTTAGTATCCATCTGTCAAAGACATTTAAATCACTGTTATTTATATGGCTATGGTCAGGGTTATAGCCACCTATATTCATAAGAACAAAACGTGAGGCATTCCATATCTTATTAACAAAATGTCTGTAACCTTCAATTCTGTCTTCAGAAAGCTTTACATCTCTTCCCTGTGCAGCGAGGGCAGTTAAGGTAAATCTGAAGGCATCTGTTCCAAACTTATCCATTATAATTAACGGGTCAATAACATTACCCTTTGATTTGCTCATTTTCTGACCGCTTGCATCTCTTACGAGGGCATGAATATAAACATCTCTAAAGGGGACATCATCCATAAACTTAAGTCCCATCATTATCATACGGGCTACCCAGAAAAAGAGGATATCAAAACCAGTAACAAGGACCGAGGTCGGATAAAATATCTCAAGCTCTTTTGTTTTTTCTGGCCAGCCGAGTGTTGTAAAGGGCCAAAGGGCAGAGCTAAACCATGTATCAAGTACATCGGGATCCTGAATAAGATTTTTATTATTACATCTTGGACAGGCCTCTCCCTCTGCAAGCGGTGAAGCACCTGCAAGAACTAAATAATAATCAACATCTTCGATAATCCTGTCGAAGGAAAGCCCCTCTTTTTTATAATCACTGTATAAACCATTAATCCTTGTGGTGTCTTTCTGGTTTTCTCTCATGGTAATAAAAATTTTATCGCCATCACAGTCAGGGCAGTAATAGACCGGTATCTGATGTCCCCACCATATCTGTCTTGAGATACACCAGTCCTGAATATTTTCCATCCACTGGTAATAACTATTTTCCCACTGGTCAGGTATAATTCTAATCTTCCCATCTCTGACAACGGAGATAGCCCTTTCTGCAAGTGCCTTGACCCTTACAAACCACTGAAGAGTGAGTAATGGTTCGGTAACATCCTTACATCTATAACAATGTCCTACATTATGATGATGCACTTCTATCTTATGGATAAGTCCAAGCTCTTTCAGGTCTTCTACTATTACTCTTCTTGCCTCAAACCTGTTCATCCCCCTGTACTTTAAGGGAGCGGGATCACATATCACGCCCTTTCTGTCAATAACTGATATAAAAGCCAGTTTGTGCCTTTTTCCCGTTTGCTCATCTGCAAAGTCGTGTGCTGGTGTAACCTTTACCGCACCAGTCCCAAAGTCAATATCAACCATATTATCTGCTATAACAGGGATCTTTCTCCCTGTCAGCGGTAGAATGAGCTCCTTTCCGATGAAATCCTTATATCTTTTATCTTCCGGATTAACCGCTACTGCTGTATCACCAAGCATTGTCTCGGGTCTTGTGGTAGCGACAACCAGATACTTTGTCTCGTCATCGGCAAAGGGATATTTTATATAATACAAAGAACCGTCTTTCTCCTCATACTCAACCTCTAAATCAGAGAGAGCGGTTTCACAACGGGGACACCAGTTAATCAATCTGTTATCCCTCTGGATAAGACCCTCTTTAAAAAGTGTCAGAAACACCTGCTTTACTGCCTTTGATAAACCTTCATCCATAGTAAATCTCTGGCGGGTCCAATCACAGGTGCAACCTAATCTTTTCAACTGATTGATAATAGTGTTTCCAGACTCTTCTTTCCATCTCCAGACACGTTCAACAAACTTCTTTCTTCCTAACTGGTGTCTGTTGAGACCTTCTTTTCCTATCATCTTTTCAACGACATTTTGCGTAGCTATCCCTGCGTGATCTGTGCCGGGGACCCACAGAACATTGTATCCGTCCATTCTTTTAAATCTTGCAAGTATATCCTGAATCGTATTGTTTAAGGCATGTCCCATATGGAGAGAGCCTGTAACATTTGGCGGAGGTATGACCATAGAAAATGGTGGCTTATCTGTGTCTGTCCTTGCTGTAAAATACCCTCTCTCAAGCCATTCCTTATACCATTTTTCCTCTACCTTATCTGGTTCATATGACTTCGGCAAAATCTCTTCCATTAGCCCCCCGCTTAAAAATTATCTCTTCGGAAATTTATCCTTTAATATAGTATCCACGATCTCCGGAACTACTTCCCATGCAACTTTTTCAATAATTTCGTAGGTAATCTCTTTTATTATCTTTTCAAGCTCCTTTCTCTCAAGACTAAGTAGCTCGCTTTTACTTTCCTCTCTCTTTGTTTCTACAACCTGCTCAACAGGTTCTTTACCCTCTTTTTCTGTCGGTAACTCAAAATCCCATATATCCAGCTCTTCCTCTGAAGCAACTATCTCTTCCATCTCCTTCAGCTCTTTTGCAACTTCTTCAACAACAGGTTTTACCTTTTTCTCCTCAAAGATCTTTTCTGCCGAAGGTTTTTCCTTTTCGACAAGTATCTCATTCAAATCTGAGAAAAACTCATTTATATCAATGGATGGTTCCTCTGTCTTCTTCTCTTCGGGTACCTGCTCTATCTCAACCTTTTCTTTCTTTTGAGGCTTTTCTACCTCTTCTTCAATAACAATTTCTTCTCCCAAAAGATCCTCTAAGGTTACAGTCTCTCCGATCTCTTCCTTCGAAGGCGATTTTTCCTCTTCTATCTTTAATTCCTCTACTTCTATCTCTTCAATGTCCTTAAGCTCCTCCAACTCTTCAACCTCTTCCGGCTCAACGATGCTTAAGTCTAACTCCTCAAGAGAAGCCTTTTCTTCTTCCTTTATAGTAAACTCCTCACCAAAATCTAACTCAAAAGATTCTAAAGGCTCTTCCTTTGAACTTATTATGTCTTTCAAAAACTCCTTCTCAGCGGGTTTAATCTGTTCCTCTTTTTTCTCTGTTATAACCCCGGTTTTTGCTTTAAGACCTTCTATTTTTGTGATAAACGTCTGAGAGTCAAAGGGTTTTTCTATAATCTCGTCACATTGGGAAAGCGACAGAATTTTATCTCCCGTATAATCTTTGCCGTTATACATTATAAGTATGGGAAGGTTAGGTTTTTGTTTTTTTATCTCCTTTGACAATTCTCCGGAGTCCCTGTCGGGAAGGCCGAAATCAAGTATTAACGCATCTGCAGACGATGATTTTACAGCGTTCAATGTTTTTTCACCGTTCTCGGTAAAGATAAGATTATACCCCAGGGGTTTAAGAAGCATCTCAATAACCTTTCTAACGGTAAAACTATCATCTGCTATTATTAAATTTTTCATAAACTCTCCTCGCCACTGAAAAGTGACATCTCATCAAAAAAGTAACAATCCTTTTCTCCAATCTTTAGAGCCCTTTTTGCGTAACAATCATCAACAACAATAGCGTTTTTTAAATCTTCCTCATTGATTTTTATAAAATCTATGAAGTTATCGATTATAACTCCTGCCAAATCAAGTATCTTAATGACTATGAGAACAATGCGATCTTTTAAAGACAAATCAGCGTTTACGCTAAAAAGGGGGATCAGTGTTTTGTTATAAACCGCAACATAGGGGAGATTTTTACCATAGGGAGAACTAAATATTTCCAAACTGTCCGGGGCTGTAACTTTAGCTATAATTTTTTCGTCAAAGAGATAAATTTTTTCGCCTATATTTACTCTTAAAAAGGTTATTTCGGGCAAGTTAGCTCCTTATATCTTTCATCAAAAAACTCATCAAAAAAGACGAAAATGATCCTGCCATCTAAAATCCCTGCAAAATCAATATACTGATAACCATATTTGTTTAATAGCCCCACCTTATTAACCACTTTAATCTTTTCTAATTCAAAAAACCCCTCTACCGAATCAAGAGTAAGTCCAAAGTTATAACCTCTTTTAGAATTTAAAAACAGTAATTTTTTTTTTTGACCCTCTTTTCCCTTTGTAATTTTTAAAAACTCACTTCCGTTAAAAACCTCCTGTTCTCTACCATCTACAACGATAGTGCCCTCTTTCAGTCCTTCCTCATAACTATAAACCTTCTGAACGAGTGTTGTATTAAGTGCAAAAAAGTAGCCATTGACATTGAAAAACAAATACATAACTTAACATTTTCTATCACAAAATTGCCTTACTGTCAAGAAATGATTAAGATTTCTTATAAATCTGGCTCTCATTTAAAATAATAACCGGTGAAAAAACAGGATAAGGCAGATGATCTTGAAAAAGACCGATAAGATAATAACCTTCCCTTACTGCACTATTGATTTAAAAAATTTTTTTCATATAATATACATCAATGAAAAGAGCGGTTAATTTTACAATATTAATCGTAACTTTATTTTTAATTGTAGCAAGCTCTCAATCATCGGAAAGCTCCCTTGAGAGGGTTAAGAAAAGAGGATATCTTTTATGGGGAACTGATGCAGAAGGAGGTGCCCCTTACGCCTTTCCTGACCCCGGTAACCCCGATAAACTAATCGGTTTTGAAATAGACTTGGCCGAGGCAATAGGCAGGGAGCTTGGCGTAAAAATCAGATACGTTCAAAACGCTTGGGATAGTTTAATTCCTGCCCTTGAGCGAGGCGACTTTGACATAGCAGTAAACGGTATTGAGATTACACCTCAACGCCTTGAAAAGGTTATCTTTACCAAACCCTATTATGTTTACACCCTTCAGACAGTGGTTAGGCTTGATGACAACAGAATCAGTGATTTTAATGACCTTAAGGGGAAAAAGGTCGGAACTCTTCAGGGGGCTGTATCACATTCTCTTCTTCAAGAGCTTGGTGGTGTAGATATAAAGGTTTATTCAGGTGTTGTGGAACCCTATGAGGATCTGGCATTAGGAAGGCTCGATGCGGTTTTCCTTGATAGCCCCATCGCAGGATACTACGCAAAACCAAATAAAAAGTTAAAATACGTAGGAACCCCTATTGGCGAGGGACTTTACGGAATGGCACTGAGAAAAGAAGACAAAGAACTTAGAGACGAGATAGACAAGATACTAATGAGGTTAATATCAACGGGAGAGTTAAAAAAGATATACGAAAAATGGAACCTCTGGGATAAAAGTCAGGAAAAACTTTATAAATATGCAAAGGAATATACAGGAGAATCCTTCAAAGAAGAGATAAAATCAGTTTCTGCATTATCTTTTATTCCCGCACTTTTCAAGGGAGCTCTTGTAACCATAGGGGTTTCTGTAGCGTCAATGATTGTCGCCATTATCTTAGGTCTTACCCTTGCTTTGATGAAAGTTTATATGAGACCACCCTTCAGTTATCTTGCATCAGCCTACATTGAGTTTTTCAGAGGAACGCCTCTTTTAATCCAGCTTTATATACTATATTACGGCTTACCCAATATTGGTATATCTCTAAACCCGCTGACCGCAGCCATATTAGGTTTGGGGATGAATTATGCCAGTTATGAGGCAGAACTATACAGGGCAGGGATTTCAGCTATTCCCAAAGGACAGTTGGAGGCGGGGCTGTCTCTTGGTATGTCAAATTTCTTGGCGGTGAGAAGAATAGTTCTGCCACAGGCTATAAAAATAGCCTTGCCCGGCATAACCAATGATTTCATTGCACTTTTTAAAGACTCTTCTCTTGTTTCGATTATTGCGATGGTTGAGTTAACTAAGTCATACACAATTCTTGCTGCGACTACAATGAAGTTTTTTGAATTAGGGTTGATTGTGGCCTTTTTATATTTTGCCATGAGTTATCCCCTTTCTTTACTGTCTAAAAGATTAGAAGAAAGATTAAAGAAGAAAAAAAGATGATAAAGGTCAGAAACTTACACAAATATTACGGAGATATTCACCTCTTCAAAGGACTTTCATTAGAGGTCGCCAAAGGAGAGGTTGTTGTTTTAATCGGCCCCTCCGGCTCGGGAAAAAGCACCTTCCTCAGATGCATAAACGGTCTTGAGATATTTCAGGATGGCGAGATAATCGTTGATAACATTGAACTCCATTCCATTAACAGATTGAACCCCTCAAAAGAAGAAAAAGAAACAATCAGAAAAGTAAGGATGAAGGTTGGAATGGTATTTCAGCAGTTTAATCTTTTCTCCCATATGACGGTATTAGAAAATATTATAGAAGCTCCTGTACATGTCCTTAAAATGAAAAAGGATCTTGCAATCGACCGTGCTACAGAGCTTTTAAAAAGAATAAATCTGCTGAAAAAAAGGGATAGTTACCCCGATGAGCTATCAGGGGGAGAACAACAAAGGGTTGCCATTGCAAGAGCACTGGCTATGAGACCGGAGGTTATGCTTTTTGATGAGCCGACCTCTTCACTGGACCCGGAAATGGTGGGAGAAGTATTAGCGGTAATAAAGGACCTTGTAAATGAGGGTATGACAACAATAATCTCTACCCACGAGATGAGCTTTGCAAGAGAAGTAGCTGATAAAATCTGTGTCTTCGACAACGGAGAGATAATAGAGATCGGAGAGCCTGAGGAGATTTTCACTAACCCGAAGATTGAAAGAACAAAAGCCTTTTTAAGAAGAATAATCAAATAAAAAGGGACAACTGAAACATGAAAAATATTTTTTACTTTTTCTCTTTATTTTTAATTATGACAGCCTTGTCTGGTTGCGCAGGTAATATCTCCCATTACGAATTGTTATTAAACAGAGGAAATTACTTAGAAGCAGAAAACAAAATAGAAAAAGATCTGGGGGATATTAAAAACTCAAAAAGCGGTGAGTTAGTATTTCTGTGCCAGACCTATTACAAGACTAAAAAATATGATAAACTCTTTTCCTGCCTTGACCAGTTAGAAAAAAATATAAACAGGGGAGACAAATACCTATCCGACTGGAACCTTATTATAGCAGGCTCACGCCAGTTCCCCTATGATTTGACATTAATTCCCCATATTCTCAGAACAGAAGCCTACCTTGAGCTTGGAAATTACAAAAGGGCATTACAATCAGCTAATTTAGCTTACAACCTTTATAAAAATATGAACTGGGCTATCTGGGACTTACAGATAAACTGGGACAGAATATTAAAGATACGCATACTTAGTAATCTCGTAATCTCGAACGCCTTTTACGGAAACAGGGAAGTCGCAAAAAATTTTTTATCTGATCTTGAAAATGAAGGGACCGGGTTTGGTGCAAGATATTTTGTTGATAAAGAAAAAAAGGTTGCCTTGGCAAAGTCTTATATGGCAGTTGGAAGTTATGATAAGATCCTGGAAAACAATATAGACCCCTTTCTTACCTTTGCCCATATTTTTACCTTAGGAATATTTAAGGCAATTGAAGAAAACGTCTTTGCCTACAGTGAGCTTCCGAAGAAATTCTATAGATACAAAGCCCTGTATGAAACCGGAAAAACCGAGGAAGCAAAGTCTGGTTATGATGAACTAATAAACAATCCTCAGTCAAGGCATAATGGCGAAATCTTTTGGTCTCTCTTATACGATAGAGGACTCATATATGAAAAGGAGGGTAACAGAAAAACTGCAAAGGATTATTTAGAAAAGGCGATTAATATAATAGAGTCCCAAAGATCTTCAATTAATACGGAGGCAAACAAGATTGGTTTTATTGGAAACAAACAGAGAGTCTATGAAAAAATCATCTCTCTTTTCTACGATGACAAAGAGTATATTAATGCCTTTGAGTTTGCAGAAAGATCCAAATCAAGAGCACTCGTAGACCTGTTAGCCTCCAAAAAAGAGTTAACTTCAAAAAGCAAAGAGATAAACTCACTGATAGCTGAGCTTGATAACTTTGAAAATCAGGGCAAATCTATAGCTGTCAACCTCTCAGAAAAAACCGGTCATAGTTCAACAAGAGGATTAGAAATAAAAGAAAAGATAAAAACCCTTGCTCCGGAGGTATTTACCCTTATATCTGTTTCAGTCCCTTCACCTAAAGAAATACAATCACTATTAAAAGAAAAGGAAACCATAATTGAGTACTATTATGGGAGCAATGATTTATATGCCTTTGTAATTAACAGAGATAAAATTAATGCTGTCAAATTAGATAACGGTAACTTTCTGAATTTGGCAGAAAGCTTTAGAAAATCGCTTCAAGACCCAGATACAAAGGATTACTTGGAATTATCAAAAAAACTATATCAAAAAATTTTCCAACCTCTTCGATCACTAATTGAAAGTGATAATATAATCATAGTCCCCCATGGAATACTCCATTACATACCATTTTCAGCCCTTTATGACGGGGAAAAGTTTCTCATTGATAAATATAATTTAAGTTACCTGCCCAGTGCAAGTATAATTAGATTTTTAAGAGATAAAAAGGAGAGTCATAACAACAGTTCCTTGATACTTGGCAATCCTGATATCGGTAACCCCCTTTATGATCTAAAATACGCAGAAGATGAAGCAGTTACAATCTCAAAGAAACTACCCAACCCAACTGTCTTATTAAAAAACTCAGCTACAGAGACCGCCTTTAAGAAAAATGCTTCAGGTTTCAGGTACATTCATTTAGCCTCCCACGGTCTGTTTAACTCCGATGACCCTTTAAAC
>JAOAGA010000018.1 GCA_026415985.1 Pseudomonadota bacterium
CAAGTCCGATATCATATAGTCCGCTTCCGCCTATAATTCCTATAAACTCTTCCATACATACCTCCTTAATGTATTTAAACTGGAAATTTAAGTGCTAACGATTAACAAATCAAAATATATTCCTATCCTTCATACTAAAATAGTTATCTAAACCAAATATTATATGGTCAAGTAAATCAAAACCGAAATACTTCAGGCTGTTAAAAAGCTCTTTAGTAAATCTTATATCCTGTTCGCTTGGTTTTATATCATTTGAAGGATGATTATGAATGAGAATGACTCTGCTGGCACCATACTTTATAAGTCCTCTTATAAACTCCTGAGGATGGATTAGACAGGCATTTGCCATACTGCTTCCAAGCTTTTCTTCCCGTAAAACCTCGTTTTTTGAGTTCAGATACAAAACAAGAAAAACTTCTCTGTTTCCGACCCCCATATACTCATTACCATAGTAATTATAGACATCCTGAGAGGAGTTTATAATAATTCTTTTTTCATTGTGTTCCTTCTGATACCTCTTTGCAAGCTCTATTACCGAGAGTAATGTGGCAACCTTTCCAGTATTTAATCCTTTAATTTTTAAAAGCTCTTCCTTATCGGCAGAGAATAAGTTTTTAAGAGAGGCAAACTCATTAATAAGTTCTTTGGATAACTCTATGGCATTAAGATCCTTTGTCCCCGTTCTTAGAATTATTGCTAAAAGCTCATAAATCGTAAGGGCATGGGCACCTTTTTTTAACAATTTTTCCCGTGGTCTTTCTTCTTCCGAAAGCTCTTTAATCCTTACCAAGAACACTCCCATAAAAATATTTTTTAAATATATCCAAAGATTTATCAGCCTTCTGGATAAGATTGAGTATATTACTGTGAATTAGCGAGTTTGTAGCCACAAAATGTCTGTCATAGGGATCCGCATCTTTTCCGTAAATATCAGTTACCCTGCCCCCAGCCTCTCTGACAAATAGGATACCTGCAGAAACATCCCAGGGCTTCAGTCCCAATTCAAAAAAACCATCAAATCTGCCACAGGCGGTATAACATAAGTCAAGTGCCGCAGAACCACCCCTTCTTATGCCCTGACAGTGAGGCAGGATATGATTGAAATAATTCAGTATTGACTGCATATACTCATCTAAATAGGGAAATCCCGTCGCAAGGAGAGATTGTTTCAGATTCTTTGTTCCTGATACGGATATTTTCTCTCCGTTTAAATAGGCTCCTTCCCCCTTTTTTCCGTAAAAAAACTCTTTAAGTATGGGGTTATAAACCCATCCTTCCTTAATCTCTCCCTTTTCTATGTATGCCATTGATATGCAGAATGCGGGATATTTATGGGCAAAGTTCGTTGTTCCGTCTAAGGGATCGAGTATAAAGGCGGTCTCAAACCTCTCGCCATTTGAAGTCTCTTCACCAACAAGGGGTATATGGGGGAAACTTTTTTTCAGATTTTCTTTAAAAAAGTTTTCAACAGTAATATCTGCGGTAGTAACCAAATCTCTGCTACCTTTGTAATCTACTGAAAAACCTTTCTCATAGAAATTTGTAAGAATCTCTCCCGCTTCTAAAACAAGTTTTTTAACTATATCCATAACCAGTCCTTGTCCTTCTAAATTAAAATCCTGTACTTTCTCGCATAATTCTCTATAACAGTTAATACATTATTTAGCCTCATGAGCCTCATCTGCTTTTTCTTAGTATCCTCCGTTTCCGTTGTAATCATAGCCCTGATATCTCTCTGAACTATTTTTAAGGCATTATAAAGCTCTTTTATCTCATGACCTGACAGGGTCTTCAGATAAGGTATTGTTACATAAAAAAAACCGTTTGATATATCCTCGGCTAACTTCTTAGGGCTTCCCTGTAAAGCCATCACTTTGCCTCAAAAGTTAAATAGGAACCATAAATTCTTTTTGTTTCCCCTGTTTCAAACCTGACAAGATATAGTGGCTCATCGCCTTCACTAAGGGTATCTACAATCTTACCGGTTCCAAAAAATTTGTGAAAGACCCTCTTGTTTTTCTTGTTTTCATTGTCCGATGATAAAAAACATTTTCCAATATTATCAATCCGGTCTATAAAGCCATGCCTTTCTTTTTCAATAAAATCAGCGGGGATATCATTCAGAAAAGGAGATATACGCTGATTCTTGTTATTTCTTGTCAACGCATAGCTTAGGAACAATCTTTCCTTTGCCCTTGTAATTGCCACATAAAAAAGCCTTCTTTCCTCCTCAATATTATTCTCGTTTTTAGAAAAGATATGGGGAAAAATGTCATCTTCCAAAGCTGTTACAAATACAACGGGAAACTCCAACCCTTTTGCAGAGTGAACAGTCATAAGGGTAACAGAGTTTAAGTTTTCATTTTTCTCAATATCTTCAATAACAATCTCGTTTATAAAATCGAGATAATCTTTACCATCCCTTTGATTCTCCGTTAATGCTACCTTTAGCTCCTCGATATTCTTCAATCTCTCATCTAACTCTTTATCATCTTTTACATCTTTTCTGAGGTGTTCCTTATAGGAAAGTAAATCTAATGCCAGATCAATAAAATCACTGGGGCTCTGTTTCATAAATGCCGATTCTAATTTTTCAATCAAAGATAAGAATCCCTTCAGGGCCAATCCAATCTTTCCCCTGCCGGAAACCTCAGTTATGCTTTCAATTGCCTTTTTTATATCTTTCGTCTCCTTTGCCTTCAAAAGGATCTTATCAACAGTGCTTTTCCCGACACCTTCTATGGCATAGCCCATAAGCCTTTGAAAGCTTAAAAGATCTTCTTTGTTAATCAGAAATCTGATGAGAGATAAGATATCTTTTACCTCTCTTCTGTTGTAAAAGCGAATAGAACCATAAATTTTGTAGGGAATTTTTTCTTTTCTCAGAATGTCCTCAAATCTTCTTGATAAATTATTTGTTCTGTAAAAAATGGCAATATCATTAAAACTATAGCCACATTCCGTCAGTTCTTTTATCTTCTTTAATATCCTTTCTGCCTCTTCTTTCTCATTATTGTTTTTAAAAAGAGATATCCTCTCTCCGCAACCTTTTACGGGATAAAGCTCCTTTCTCATTCTCTGCCTGTTTTTACTAATTACAGAGTTCGCCACTTCAATAATGTTTTTCGTAGATCTATAGTTTTTTGAAAGATGGATAATCTTTGCATCGGGAAAATCTTTTTTAAAATCAAGAATATTCCTGATTTCTGCTCCTCTGAAACTGTAAATAGACTGGTCATCATCACCGACAACGGTAAGATTTCTGTTGTTTTTGCATAGCAGTTTTAAAATTTTATACTGGATCGGGTTTGTATCCTGATATTCATCTACCAAAATAAAGGGGAACCGTTTTTCATATTTCTCCAATACCTTATCATTGTTTTTTAAAATATTGTACATAACATATAACAAATCACCAAAATCAAGAACTCCTCTTTCTTTCTTTAATTCCTCGTAAGCAGTTAAAACAGATTGATAAATATCAGTTAGGTATCCACCAAAAAACTTGTCCACCACATACTCAGATAAAGAAACACCCTGATTTTTCCAATCATTTATCACGCCCTTAATAATTTTAGGAGGAAGCTCGTCTTTATCAATATCAAGCATTCTTACCACTTCTGATATAACTTTTAGCTGGTCTTCTTCATCAATAATCTGCAAATCTCTGCCATTGGCAATGATATCCTGATTTTCTTTAATAAAAATAAATCCAAAGGAATGAAAGGTTGTGGCAAGGACATTTCTTAAATGCTCTCCTTTCGGAAAATTTCTTAATCGGTTAATCATCTCCCTTGCCGCTTTATTTGTAAAGGTAAGGGCAAGGACTGATTTGGGATTAACCCCGTAATTATTAATTAAGTAGGCAATACGGTAAATAATCGTCCTCGTCTTTCCCGAGCCTGCACCGGCAAGGACAAGTAAAGGTCCGTAAAAATGGGTAACCGCCTCTTTCTGCTCATCATTCAAATCTTTTAACAGGTTATCAGTCATAGGTTTCCTTAATTTTTTATGGTAAGATTATTTTATGATAAAAAGTTTAAAAATTAAAGCATTTACCCTTCTTCTGTTAATATCATTGGGTTTTTTCACCAACACATCTCCTGCCAATGCCATAACACTCTGTTATGATATAGAGATATTCATTTTTAAGGTCGGTGAGAGCTGTATAAGCTATAAAGACATGGATGATGAAATACTCACAGAAAGTTTTATGAGAACCGTTAACATAGGTTCAGTGGCAAAAAGGGTTAATGATAAAGGCTATGCTATAGCAAATAGAGATGGTTTAAAACCAAAAAAATTTGTCTTTTATCAGGAAGAAGGCAACTTCAAGAGATATCAGAGCTATGACTTTGAAGAGGGTAAGATAAAAGTTAGAGAAACAAAATACAAGGGACTCACTGATGAGATTGAAAATGATGAAAACAAAACCTATCAATATAAAGGGCAGAGAGACCCCTACACCTTAGCCTTGTTTTTATTTAAAGAAGTATTTAAGTCCCAAAGTGGCAATTTAAGTCTATTTTATGATGATAAATCATATCTTATACCCTATCAGGTCTTAAAAGATGAACTTGTTAAAATAAAGGACAAGAAATATGACACAAAACAGGTATTAATCAAACCTGAAATTAAAGGTAAGGGTCTGTTAAGGCCAAAGGGCAACTGGTATATCTGGGTTGATAAAAAAACTCAGTTACCCGTTAAGATGAGTGTTGGGTTTATTATTGGCTCAGTCGATGTAGTTCTTGCAAAAATGGAATGATATTAAATCTTTAATCATCAAGGTATGGTTATTTCAGAAAATTTAAATAAAAACAATTTTTTAAGGCTTTACTTATCACCTGTTATCAGTTTTTTATATTTTCTTTGAAAATTAGCTGACAATTAACTATAATCTACTTTCTTATGGACATTAAAGATTTTTATTTTGATCTGCCTGAGAGCTACATAGCGAAAAGACCTCTGGAAAAAAGAGATTCATCTAAGCTACTGGTTTTAAAAAAAAACGGTGAGATAGAACATACATTTTTTTATAATATAATCAATTTTTTTTCCCCCGGAGATGTTCTTATCTTAAACAATACAAAGGTTATTAAATCAAAAGTAGAGGCGAGAAAAAAGACCGGTGGTAAGGTTGAGCTACTTTTTTTTAAAGATTTTGCTCATAGAAAGATTTATTGTTTGGCCAAAGGAAACTTAAAGGACATAGATACAGTCTATGTAGAAAACAATGATATAGTATTAAACAGAGTTAAAGAAGGGCTCTTCGAGGCATCTTTAACAGGTATTAAGCTTGAAGATTTATTAGAAAATTTCGGAGAGGTACCAATCCCTCCCTATCTGAAGAGAAAATCAGACAAAGAGGATGAAAAGACCTATCAGACCATAGTGGCAGAAAAAGAAGGTGCGGTTGCATCTCCCACAGCGGGACTGCATTTTACAGAGGATCTGTTAAGAAAAATCAAGGAGAATGGTGTAAAGATAGGTTACATCACCCTGCATGTTGGCCCGGGAACATTCCTGCCGGTTAAGGTAAAAAATATTGAAGAACACCATATGCTTCCTGAATATTTCGAGATTGATGATACAACCGTCAGTTTAATTAAAGAGGCAGAACTGAATAATAAAAATATCTTCTATTGCGGAACTACCGTTGTCCGTGCAATTGAAACCGCAACAGATAATGATGGTATATTAAAACCAATGGTCGGGATGACAAGCCTTTTTATTTATCCCGGTTATAAGTTTAAAAAAGTAAAAAATATGATTACCAACTTTCATCTGCCAGCCTCAACACCTCTTTTACTGGTCTGTGCCTTAGCGGGAAAAGAAAATGTATTGAGAGCCTATGAAGAGGCAAAGAAAAAAAATTACCGTTTTTTTAGCTATGGTGACGCCATGCTAATATTAAACACTTATGAGAAACAAAATGTTTGAGATAAAAAATATTTGTAAAGACACATCTGCCCGGGTGGGAATCTTTAAAACCAGACATTACGGGTTCACCACGCCTTGTTTTATGCCAGTAGGAACAAATGGTGCAGTAAAAACACTATCTTCAAAAGAACTTGAAGAAATTGGTTATGAGATAATATTAAGTAATACCTACCATCTGTATTTGAAACCCGGAGAGGAAATCATAAAATCCTTTAAAGGTCTTCATAATTTTATGAACTGGCAAAGGGCAATACTAACCGATAGCGGTGGTTATCAGGTTTTTTCTCTTTCGCCACTGAGAAAGATTAAAAAAGATGGCGTTGAGTTTAAATCTCATATTGATGGCAGTAAGCATTTTTTTACACCTGAAAGCGTAATAAGATTTCAGAAAATTTTAGGTTCTGATATAGCAATGGTACTTGATGTCTGTCCGCCATACCCCTGCAGTTATGAAGAGGCTGACAAGGCAGTGGAGTTAACCAATGACTGGGCTAAAAAGAGTATTGAAATTGCTAAAGAATCTGGTGTAACTGTATTTGCCATCGTGCAAGGTAGTATCTACCCTGATTTAAGAAAAAAGTCCGCAGAGTTCCTTGTTAATCTTGATTTTGATGGTTATGCCATCGGTGGTCTTGGCATTGGAGAACCAAAGGAAGAGATGTGGAAGATGGTTGAGATAGTTAATGAGATTCTTCCGAAAGATAAACCCCGCTATCTTATGGGTATTGGAAAACCTGAAGACTTCATTGAAGGTATTAAATTAGGTGTTGATATGTTTGATTGTGTCGTCCCTACGAGAAATGCAAGAAACGGCACATTATATACTGAAAAAGGAAAAATTTTGGTAAGAAGAGAGATTTATAAAAAGGACCAGAATCCGCCAGACGAAAGTTGCCATTGTTTCACCTGTAAAAACTATTCTCTGGCATATCTGAGGCATTTATCTAATATAAATGAGATTCTGGGTTTAAGGTTAAACACCATACATAACCTTACTTATTATTTTCACTTGATTAATAAAATAAGAAAGGCAATAATTAATCAAAATGTTTTAAGTTTTACAGCCGAGTTTTATAAAAATTACAGTAGTTAAACTACCCGGACCGGATATTAATTCTTATTTTAATTTAATATTTTTGTAGTTAAAGACTATTTTCTGTTATAAAATATAGAGCCAAAAATGTAAAAAAATATCAGGAGGATTAAAATGATTGATTTTGTGACAAACGCTTATGCAATGGGAGGAGGACCTCAGGGTGGTGCTCAGGGTAATCCAATCATGTCGCTTCTGCCATTGATAGTTATGTTTGCAGTTTTTTATTTTCTTATCATCATGCCACAGCAAAAAAAGGCAAAAAAACACAAAGAGATGATAAACTCTATTAAACCGGGGCATAAGGTATTAACTGCGGGTGGGATTTACGGTACCGTAACGGGAGTTGCTGAAAAGGCAATAACAATTGAGATTGCTAATAATGTTAAGGTTAAGGTATCAAAAAATTATATAGTAGCAGTTATGACAAGTGAGTTTGATGCTGAGGAATAATTTTCGGGGGAGTTTTTTACTATGAAAAAGCTTGACTGGCGATTTTACTTAATTTTTATTCTTTTTATTCTGTCTGTTTATTCACTTATACCAACCTTTTACAAAGACCTGCCAAAAGGTGTAAAAAAGTTCTTCTTTATTGACCCAATAAAGTTAGGGTTAGACCTGCAAGGGGGGATCCATTTACTCCTTGAGGTGGAAACAAAAGAGGCATTAAAGTCAACATTACAAAGAAGAGTAATTCAAATAAAAGAGAGTCTTAATAAGAAGAGCTTAGGTTACGATTCCGTAAGAATTGACGGAGAGAGTATAGTTATTTCAACACCTTTTAAGGAAAAGTGGGGTGAGATAGAAAAGACAATAAACGATCTGTTTGCAAAGGTTGAGATATCTAAACTAAAGGAAGATGATCTTGGTGTCTACTATAAGATTGATGTCGATCAGAAAACCAAAGACACCATTGAAGAAAATGCGGTTAAACAGGCTGTGGAGACAATAAGAAACAGGATTGACCAGTTTGGTGTTTCAGAACCTATAATTCATAGTCAGGGCATTAATCAGATAGTTGTGGAGCTACCGGGAGTAAAAGATCCCAAAAGGGCGATAGAACTCATAGGTAAAACAGCAAGATTAGAGTTTAAGCTTCTCAGAGAAGATGTTACCGCAGAGATGATTCAGAAAAACCTGTTACCGGAAGGAGTTGAACTCATTCAGGAAAAGCGGGTTAACAGAGATACCGGAGAGGTTCAGACATACTCAATAGCGGTAAACAGAGAACCACTCCTAACGGGAGACCTGTTACAGGATGCTCAGGTAAAAATTGATACGAGGTTTAATCAGCCCTATGTATGGTTAAAATTTGATGCAGTAGGTGCAAAGATCTTTGAACAGATTACCGGTGAAAATGTTGGCAAGAGAATGGCAATAGTCCTTGACAATGTTTCCTATTCTTCGCCTGTTATAAAAGACAGAATCGGTGGTGGAGAGGCGGTTATAGAAGGCTCCTTCGATCATAAAGAAGCCACTGATTTAGCAATTGTATTGAGAGCAGGATCACTGCCTGCACCTGTTAAGATTATTCAGAACATTACTGTTGGGCCTACACTTGGCAAAGACTCTATAGTTAAAGGCTCCATATCGGCATTGGTTGCTTTTATCTGTGTTCTGGCATTTATGATCATCTATTATAAGAAGGCTGGTATTATATCCATCTCAGTTCTGATCCTGAACTTATTATTTCTTATAGCTTCAATGATCTTTATTAAAGCAACCCTGACACTTCCGGGTATTGCAGGTATAATACTTATGATAGGAATGGGAGTAGACTCAAATGTCCTTATCTTTGAAAGGATAAAGGAGGAGTTTAGGTTAGGGAAAACTGTCAAAACTGCTATAGAAAGCGGTTTTAATAACGCTTTCTGGACTATTGTTGACTCTCATGTAACAACACTTATTACTGCAGCAATACTTTTTCAGTTTGGCACAGGCCCTATAAAGGGGTTTGCGGTAACCTTAACAATAGGTATTGTGATTAATCTTTTTACAGTTTTAGTAGGCACAAAGAGTGTCTATGATTATCTGATCTGGAATAAAAAAATTACTAAGTTGAGTATTTAGAGAGGGGCAAAAGATGGAAACTCAAAGGAAGTTTAACTTAAACTACTTTTCAATTATAAAAATTACTGCAAGTATATCAATCATTCTGTTCCTGATAGGTTTATACAGTATTTTAATGATGTTTTCGGGAAAAAATGTTGGCATAGACTTTCACGGAGGAAATGCTATCACAGTTTCCTTCAAAAAAAATCTTACTATCAATGAGATCAGAGATTTAGCAGGAAAAACAGGAATAAATTTTGACATTGCCCATTTCCCGTCGGAAAACAAAGCAATATTAAAGACCAAGGTGGTGGAACTAAATGGCAAGAAAGTATCGGATATACTCGAAAGCTCCTTTCAGCAATCGGTAGGTAAAGATGGTTTCAGTATAGAAGGTATTACAGAGATAGGTCCAAGGGTTGGAAGCGAGCTTAAAAAGGATGCTACTATCGCCTTTATTTTGTCTGCTATCGGAATAATATTCTATTTGGCCTGGCGTTTTGAAAAAAAATTTGGTATCGCAGCTGCAATAGCTACCTATCATGATGTAATAGCAATAGTAGGTATTATGTATCTGCTAAAATTTGAGATGGATTTAATAGTTCTGACTGCTCTCTTAACTGTTGCAGGTTACTCACTGACAGATACGGTGGTTGTATTTGACAGAATCAGAGAAAACCTTAGAAAAAAAGGAGTGGCAAATATTAAAGATACGATAAACAACAGCATTAATGAAGTAATGAGCAGAACAATCATAACATCATTAACTACATTATTTTCTTCCGTAGCCCTCCTTATCTTCGGTGGTGAGGTTTTAAGAAGTTTTGCCCTGGCGATAACACTTGGCGTAATCATAGGTACCTATTCATCAATTTTTATTGCAAGCCCTCTTCTTGTCCTTTTTAAGATTGATCCTAAAAGGCTAAAAAAATAGGAGATATTATGAAAAAACTTGCCATTATAGGTCTTGGCAACATGGGACAGGCTATTCTGAAAGGGCTTCTTGCGTCTGATGCTTTTAAAAAAGACAACATACTATGCTTCGAGAAAATTGATAATACTGCAAAAAAAATTAAAGAAGTTTTTAATTTAACCGTAGAAAAAGTTTACAAAAGCTTATCAAAATCCGATTATATCCTTATCGCGGTCAAACCCCAACAGATGGATGAGTTATTGAAAGAAATAAAGGGATTCATCAAAAACCAGACTATTATCAGTATAGCGGCAGGCATATCAACTACTTCAATTAAAGAAAAGATAGGAGACAAAAAGGTTGTCAGGGCAATGCCAAATACCCCTGCACTGATCGGTAAAGGCATAACTGGTGTTTATCTTGACCCAAAGATAGAGAATGATGAAAAATTATTTATTGAAAAGGTTCTTTCTACCTTAGGCTCAACTATTTTTGTGGACAAGGAAGAAGACATAGATAAAATTACTGCCCTTTCTGGAAGCGGTCCTGCCTATGTATATTTTTTAATGGAAGCCTTCATAGATGCGGGAGTTTATCTGGGACTTTCGAGAGAGACTGCAAAAAAGCTCGTTATTTCAACCTTCTGCGGAAGTTCTATCCTCGCAGAAAGTTCTGATAAAAGCATCTCGGAGCTGAAAGAGATGGTAACCTCACCTGGAGGAACAACTATCTATGGTCTTTCAGAGTTAGAGAGTAACGCTGTGAAATCCGCCGTTATTAAGGCGGTCAACAGAGCTTACGAAAGAGCAAAGGAGTTGGGGAGCAAATAGGTGTTTATCCTTTCAAACTTTCTTTATGCCTTGGCAAAAATCATATCTCTACTGATTACAATCTATACCTATATAATAATTGCAAGAGTTTTCACAAGTTGGGTCAGTGCAAATCCTTATAACCCCATAGTTAGAACATTATATTTTCTGACAGAACCTGTTTTAAGTAAAATACGTAAAATTATACCTTTTATTCCCGTTGGTGCAGGTTATATCGATCTTTCACCTATTATCCTGATCCTTCTTTTACAGTTTTTAGACATTTTTATTGTTAAGACATTATCTGATATAGCCTTCAGCTTAAGGGGGTATTGATGAAGATAACACCAATAGATATTCAGGAACAAAAGTTTAAAACATCCTTCAGGGGTTATGACAGAGAAGAGGTAGATGCCTTCCTTGATGTAATTGCCAGAGAAATGGAAGAGCTGTTAAGAGAAAACAGTTTTCTTAAAGAAGAGATAGAAAAGTTAAACAGAGAAAATGAGTACCTGAAAGATATGGAAGAATCCTTAAAAAAGACCCTCGTAGCAGCACAAAAGATGGCAGAGGACTATAAGGAAAATGCTAAAAAAGAGGCTGAAAACATAGTAATAGAGGCAAGAAACAGGGCAGAAAAGATTATAGATGAGGCAGAATTAAGGGTATCTGAACTAAATACTGAGCTTGCAAATACAAAGATAAAGATAAAGGAAATAAAAGAGCTCGTTAAGGGAATTTTGTCGGGTTTTATACAAAATCTTGACAAATTAGATAATAATGGCAGATAAACTGATTAATGTTAAGATTACACCAAAGGCAAAACGGGAAGAGATCTTTTTCGAGGGTGACAGAATAATAGCAAAAGTTAGCGAACCGCCATCGGAAGGTAAAGCCAATGAGAGGCTTATTGAACTTTTGTCGGAGTTTTTAAATTATCCCAAAAACAAGATTATAATTGTAAAGGGGCTTAAAAGTAGAATTAAACTGGTTTTGATAAAAGAGTAACCAAAAATGTTGGTTATTAAAATTACATTAAAAAAGCCATATTTTAAACTGGTGAAGATAAATGAAAATTAAATTATCGGTATTTATAATAATTTTAGGAATATTATTTTCCTGTGCAAAAAAAACTCCGACACCTGAAGAGGCTTACAAAGATGCCCTCTCATTATATACAAGAAAATCCTATGAGGATTCTGTAGAGGCCTTCAAAAAAGTGAAGGAGCTCTTCCCGGATCATCCTTTATCAATAGAGGCGCAGATTATGTCCGCCGATGCCTATTTTAAGGCGGAAAAATATGATGAGGCCTATCTTGCCTATGACGAGTTCATAAAACTATACCCTGAAAATATAAACATTCCCTACGCCCATTATAAACAGGCTCTTTGTTATTATAATCAGATATCAGAAAAAGACAGAGATCAGAGCTTTACAAGACTTGCCATCGAAAAGTTAGACAAAGTTTTATCTGATTTTCCCGATACCCCCTATGCTGTTAAAGCCTATTTTTATAAAAAAGAATGTAGAAAAAGATTGGCCGAGCAGGAAATTTTTGTTGGAAATTTTTATTTAAGATATGATAAATATAAGTCAGCAGAAAAAAGATTTTTATATGCCCTTAAAAATTTCCCCGATATTCCTATTCAGGAAGAGGCGTTGTTTGGTCTGTATAAGGTTTATAGAGGGAAAAAAGAGATTGATAAGATTAACAAAGTGGCAGACTTAATTTTTAAACATTTTCCCGATACAAAATATAAAGAAAAAATAAAAAAAGAGGTGCCCAATGAGCCTCAGAGATGAATATCTGAAAGGATTAGAAGCCTTTGAGAAAAAGGATTACGAAGAAGCAAAGGCACGTTTCTTAAAGGCTATAGAAGAAGGGGGACAGAATTTCCCTGATATTCTTAACAAGCTTGCCCTTATACTGAGTTTTGAAGGCAAAAGAGAAGAGGCGGTTCAGTATCTTAAAAGAGCCCTTGAGATCAATCCCAAATATAGTGAGGCAGCGGTTAATTTAGCTTATCTGCTTAACGAGTTAGGACAATACGAGGAAGCAATGGAGATAAAGAGGAAGCTCCATTGTCTTTTTGATGAAAGATCTAAAAAAAATATAGACCCCTTTGTGCTTGGAAAGATTGCCAATATGCATTCCGAGATAGCGGAAAGGTATGTTGAGATAGGTTATATAAACGACGCTATTGAGGAGTTAAAAAAGGCTATAAAACTCAGACCAAACTTTATTGATATAAGAACAAGGATAGCAGTTTTATACAGAGAGATTGGAGAGATAGATGAGGCAATAGACCATCTGACTCACAGTATTTTAGAAAACCCTAACTATATACCCGCTTATATTCAGCTGGGTCTGACCTACTATGTTATGGGGGAGAAAGAGCTGGCTCAAAAACAGTGGGAAAAGGCTCTTTTGTTAGATCCAAACAATGCGGTAGCCAAAGTATATATAAATATGCTTAAAAAGAAGGAAAATGAATAAAATTTTTCTTGAAAAAATATTTTAAAAATGTAATGTTTTATTGGTTATTTTTGGATTAATTTCAAATTAAGTAAATATAATCAGGGGGAGGATTGATATGGAAAACAAGTTTAAGACAACTCTGCTGGACAAAAATGTCTTTTCTGTCACATGGGAGTTAGTACCCGGCAGGGGTTCAAGGGAAAAGGCACAGGAAACGGTCTTTGCAAACGCTGAGGCAGCATCAAAGAGCGGGAAAATACACGCATTAACAATCACCGATAATCCCGGCGGTAATCCTGCTATCTTGGCAGATTACTTAGGAATGGAGATAAGAACCAAATATGGCATTGAGCCATTAGTCCATTTCACCTGTAAAGACAAAAACAGAAACCAGATAGAAAGCCAACTATATGCCTTAGAAAGGGCTGAGACAAGAAGTCTACTTGTAATGACCGGTGACTATCCTGTTTCAGGATACACAGGCAGACCAAGACCAGTTTTTGATTTAGATCCCGTCCATGTTTTAAAATTAATCTCCTCTATGAACGAGGGTCTTGAAGTGGAACACATGGGCAAAACATCAAAAATGCAACCATCTCAGTTTTTCGCTGGCTGTGCGGTTTCCCCTTTTAAAAGAGATGAATCGGAACAGATGGTTCAGTACTATAAGCTGAAAAAAAAGATAGAAGCGGGGGCTCAGTTTATAGTTCCTCAGCTTGGCTATGATATAAGAAAGTTCCATGAGTTAATCCTGTTTATCAGAGAAAACGGCTGGAACATTCCCATAATTGGTAATGTTTACATTCTGCCTTATGGTGCAGGCAAGCTTATGTATGAGAATAAAGTACCGGGATGTGTTGTAACAAAAGAGCTCCTTTCTGTTCTTGAAAAGGAGAAGGATTCCCCTGATAAGGGTAAACAGGCAAGACTTGACAGAGCAGCAAAGATGTATGGCTTCTTCAAAGGCATGGGATATGATGGTGTTCACATTGGTGGACATGGTGTTAAATTAGATGAAGTAGAATACATAATTGATAAAGGTGAGGAGTTCGCCAAAAACTGGATGGATTATGTTCAGGAGTTTCTCTTCCCTATGCCCGGTCAGTTTTATTATTACGAAAAGGATGAAAAAACGGGCTTAAATACCAACAAACCTGCAAGCAGAAAAGACAGACCTCTCGACACAACTGTTTCATTTATGTATAGTCTGTACAGAGGTATGCATGAGCTTATGTTTGAACCCGGGAAAGGACTTTTTGGTTTAATGCGCTCAACGATGAAGGCAATTGATGGCTCTTCCTTTGAACATGCCTTTGACAGGCTTGAACATCTCATTAAGGTTATTCTTTTTGAGTGTGAGAACTGTGGGGACTGTGCCTTATTTGAGCTTGCCTTCCTTTGTCCGATGAGTCAGTGTCCTAAAAAACAGAGAAACGGTGCCTGTGGTGGTTCCTATGAAGGTTGGTGTGAGGTTTATCCGAACAAGAAAAAATGTATCTACGTAAGAGCCTATGCAAGACTGAAAAAACACAATGAAGAAGAGACCCTGAGAGATATCTATGTGCCACCTGCAAACTGGGATTTCTACAAAACCGCATCGTGGATTAACTTCTTCCTCGGAAGAGACCATGTGGGCAGAAGACTTGGAGTACCGCTTGTACCAAAGAAAAAATAAATATTGTCAACAACTTATTAGTAGAAGATGATATAAGTAGTTAGCCTAAAGGAGTTAAGATGAAAATTCTTGTTACCGGTGGGGCGGGATTTATAGGAAGCAATGTAGTGGACGCCTATCTTTCGGAAGGTCACAGGGTTACAGTTATAGACGATCTGTCCTCCGGGAAATGGGAGAATATAAACAGAAAGGCAAAATTTTATTTACTTGATATCAGAGACAGGGCAACTTTAGAAAGGGTTTTTGAAAAAGAAAAGTTTGATATAGTCAACCACCATGCAGCCCAGATAAGCGTTCCTATGAGTGTGGCAAATCCGCAACTTGACGCTGATATCAATGTAACTGGTTTTTTAAATATATTAGAGCTTTCAGTTAAGTATAGGGTTAAAAAGATTATTTTTATATCCAGCGGTGGGGCACTTTACGGAGAAGCAGAGGAGTACCCCACCTCTGAGTCTTACCCGCCAAAACCATTATCTCCCTACGCAATCACAAAGTATGTTTCAGAGAATTACCTATATTTTTACAATAAGCAATATGGCCTTGACTATACGGTACTCAGATACGCCAATGTATATGGTCCGAGACAGATCCCCCACGGCGAGGCAGGAGTAGTCAGCATATTTATGACAAGATTAAAAGAAGGTAAAGATTGCACAATCTATGCCTTCAGTGATGAACCAGAAGGGATGAAAAGAGATTACGTCTATGTAGAGGACGTAGCAAAGGCAAATATTCTGGCCTTAAACAAAGGCTCTTTAGAAGCAATAAATATCGGCACCGGAGTAGCCACATCCACTTCAGAACTATTTAACATTGTTTATGAAACATTAAGCAAAAGCACAAAAATAGCTAAAAATCTTAAAAAACCCAAAAGCGGACCCGAAAGACCCGGTGATTTAAGAAGAAGCTGTCTTAATATAGCTAAAGCAAAAAAGGTTTTGGGCTGGAAACCTGAAAATTCCTTGAAAAAAGGGATTGAAAAAACAGTTAAATGGTTTCTCGGAGAAGACTATTAAGACTCAGAATCTGCATCTGTTTTATCTTTTTATAATTATTCTCGCATTAGTTTTGACATTTATTAATCCCTATAACAGGGTTGTCTGGTTTCTGGAAGTTTTTCCTGTATTTATCGGGCTTTTAATATTAATACCTACTTATAACAGATTCAGGCTAACAAATCTTTCCTATACAATTATATTTATCCACTGCTTAATACTCATATGGGGTGGCTATCATACCTATTCGAGAAACCCACTTTTTGATTATCTAAAAGAGCTTTTTGATTTACAAAGAAACCACTATGACAGGTTAGGACATCTGTATCAAGGTATTACTCCCGCCATATTAGGCAGAGAGATATTATTGCGAAAAACACCTTTAAGAGATGACGGATGGCTGTTTTTCATCGTGGTCTCAATCTCCTTGGCAACAAGCGCCTTTTATGAGTTTATCGAGTGGTGGGTGGCACTAATATCTAAAACATCGGCAGAAGAGTTTTTAGCTACGCAGGGAGATATTTGGGATACCCAGTGGGATATGTTTTTAGCCTTTCTGGGCTCCATATTAGCCCAGCTTTTATTTAGAAGATACCATAAAGTCCAGTTGAATAATTTTATCTAAGTTTTTGTAATCATTGAAATTAAAAGGGATAACTCCAAGTAACCTTTCTTCTGTCAGCTCCTTTAATACCTCAAAATTGGTTTTTTTAGAAATCTCCTCCTTTCCATCATTGTCATTCAATATAATTCCAGCGATTTTTAAACCTCTTTTTTTAATTGCTTCAATGCTAAGTAGGGTATGATTAATTGTTCCCAACCTTAAAGAAGAAACAAGAAGTATCTCATCGGCAAGCTCTTTAGCCATATCAATCATAAAATAATTTTTAAAAACAGGAACCAAAAGCCCTCCTGCACCTTCAATAAAAACCGGTGAACTCCTTTTTGAGATAATTTTTTTTATTTTATCTAAATCGATGCCTCTTTTTTCTATCTTGTCGGCAGAATAGGGGGACTGAGGGGTTTTAAACCTCACAGGACATATCTCATCTAAGTTGTCTAAGCCATTTATTGCCGAAGCGATTTTTATCCCGTCTTCGGGGATTAATCTCCCACTTTCTTCCAGACAGCCCGTTTCTATAGGTTTTATAGCAAAAACATCCAAGCCCTTATGAATGAAAAATTTCAGCATAAGGGTTAAAGTATAGGTTTTACCAATACCTGTATCAGTACCTGTAACGAAATATCTCATCTATTCCCCCAAAATATCAACGAGAGATTTATAAATTCCTTCACACATCATATCAATCTCTGGTCTTTTAATGGATAGAGGTGGCATCATTACCAAAACATTTCCTAAAGGTCTTGTTATTACCCCATATTTTCTTGAGTTCATTGAAATCTTATAACAGACCTTATCCTGAGCAGGAAATATCTCTTTACTTTCCTTATCTTTAACAATCTCAATGCCGACCATAAAACCTCTTTGTCTGATCTCTCCAACGTTTTTGTGATTATTAAACATATCAAGTTTTTTCTTTAAGTATCTCGTATTTTTCTGAACTCTATTAATAAGGTTTTTTTCCTCAAATAGTTTGAGGTTCTCAATAGCAACTGCACAGGCAAGAGGATTACCGGTATAGGTATGGCCATGAAAAAAGGTTTTAAAATCCTTAAACTCACCTAAGTAGGCATTAAATATCTCCTCTTTAACTGCGGTAACTGCAAGGGGTAAATATCCACCGGTTATCCCCTTTGCAAGGCAGATCATATCTGGAGTAACCTCTTCCCACTGACAGGCAAAATATTTACCGGTTCTTCCGAATCCGGTTGCTACCTCATCAAGAATAAGCAGTATGCCCAAATCTTTACAGGTCTCTTCAATCTCCTTCAAAAATCCATCGAAATGAGTAATCATCCCTGCAGCACCCTGAACAAGTGGCTCCATTATTAATCCCGCAATGTAATCTTTATTTGTCCTTAATATCTCTTTTGCCTTAGACAGACATTCTTTATTACAATTATCTTTCTCTCTTCCAAAATCACATCTGTAACAGTAAGGAGTTGGTAGCTTAAATCCCTGAAAAAGCAGTGGTTTAAAGATGCTATGAAAAAGATCTATACCGCCTACACTCACCGCACCTATTGTATCGCCGTGATAAGATTCCTTTAAATAGGCAAACTTTGTCTTTTTATCATTACCTTTATGTTGCCAGTACTGAAAGGCCATTTTCAATGCTATCTCCACTGAGGTTGAACCATTATCGGAATAAAATATCTTGTCTAATCCCGCAGGGAGAATTTTTACCAGTCTTTCTGCCAGCAAGGCAGATGGCTCATTTGCAAGCCCAAGCAATGTTGAATGGGCGATCTTACTTAGCTGATTTTTGATAGCCCTGTTTAATCTGCCATTATTATGACCATGAACATTTACCCATAAGGAAGAAACCGCATCGAGATATTTGTTACCCCTATCATCATATAAAAAACTTCCTCTGCCCTCTTTAATTACAAGAGGCTCTTCGCTTAGCCAATCCTTCATCTGAGTAAAAGGATGCCAGATATATTTTTTGTCAAGCTCTCTTATGTCACTCATGAAAACTCCTCCAGTTAATATAAATTTCGGCTATATCTAAAAATATCAGTAGCTTAAGACTTCCAACCTTTTTCTATAATATTTATAACCCTATCTATATCTTCCTTAGTATGTTCCGCAGTAATACTAAACCTTATTCTTGCGGTTCCTTCCGGGACCGTGGGATATCTAATAGCCCTTGCAAAAACCCCCTTTTCCCTTAAAAGCCTTTCCAAATAAAGGGCTTTCTCACTTTCACCGACTATTAAAGGAGTTATGTGTGATGGATTAGTTCCACCTGCAAACCCTTTTGTCTTTAACTTTTCGTAGAAATATTCCGAAAGTTCTTTAAGTCTTTCCCTTCTGAAACTTTCTTTGTCAACTAATTCAAGTGATGCCATAAGCCCCGCAGGAACTGAAGGTGGTTGTGCGGTGCTATAGATAAAACCTCTGCATTTATTAATAAGAAAATCCCTGATATACTTGGGACAGGAAAAAAAGGCACCGGTAACACCTAAAGCCTTGCCACCAGTTCCCAAAACCATTACATTTTCCTTTTTTAATTTAAAATGTTCTTCAGTCCCCCTGCCCTTTTCCCCAAGAACGCCTGTAGAGTGGGCGTCATCAACAATGACCGCGGTCTCATATCTTTCTGACAGATACACTATCTCCGGTAGTTTAGCGGTATCGCCGTCCATGCTGAAAACACCATCGGTAACTATCAGTTTCTTTTTATCGTCAGATTTTTTAAGTAAATCTTCAAGGTGGTTGATATCATTGTGTCTGTAAATATAGACTCTTGCTTTACTTAATCTGCATCCGTCAATAATACTTGCATGATTAAGCTCATCGCTGAATATGGCGTCACCATCTTTCATCAAGGTTGAAATTATGGATACGTTTGCCTGGTAGCCGGAGTTAAAGATAAGTGCAGACTCTTTACCTTTGAACCTTGCTAACTTTTCTTCAGCCTCTTCGAAGATTTGTAAGTTTCCTGAAATAAGCCTTGAGGCGGAGGCAGATGTTCCCCACCTTTCTTCTGCTTCAGACATCTTAACTTTTATATAGCTATGACCATTAAGACTTAAATAGTTATTGGAAGAAAAATTGATAAGTTTCTTGTTATTTATGATAATGTATGGAAAATCACCGCTATTAAGAACTTCCATTTTTCTTAACAGGTTGCGGTTTTTCAGCTCCTTTAGCTCCGATATTATCTCTTCTCTAAACCTTCTCAAGACCCTTTAGCTCCAGATATGCCTCTTTGTTGTCGGGGTTAATATTTAATGTCTTTTTAAAACAAAGGATTGCCTCATCCTTTCTGTTTTCTAACTTATTTAATATACCCAAATAATAGTATGCCTTCTCACAGTAAGGGTTTATATATACCGCCCTTTCAAGGCTACTTCTTGCCTCCTTTGTGTGTTCATCATGATGACTGTCCTTTAGAAAGATATTTGTTATGGCAAGATTTACAAGATACTCCGGTTCTCTGTTATTAAGATTTACCGCTTCCTTAAAATAATTTCTTGCCTCCCGGTAGTTTCTTCTTTTTAAGAGTATCTCTCCCTTTTTAAAGGCAATCTCAGCATTGATAATATTTTCTGTCTTTTCCATCATCTCCTTCAAAATTGGAGACTGAATGGTAGCATCATAACTTTCTCTCTTATCCTTATCGGATAAAATCTCATAGGCAGTCTGAATTATTTGAAAATTTTCCTTAATCTTTTGTAGAAGGTCTTTAGGCAGATGATAGTGGTTATATCTATCGGGATGATATTTTTTGGCTAACTCAATATATCTCTTTTTTATCTCTCCGTTTTCTGCGTCCTGGTTAACCCCCAGTATCTCATAATAATTTTTTTCCTTAAAATTAAGATAATCTCTCATTATCTCTTCCTTGATCTCTATCATCTTCGGGTTTGCCCAGGAAGAGATATTTTTTGCCGTTTCCTCATCATCACAGAAAGCTATCATCTTAAAGGATATTAAAATTTCAATAGATTTGAAGAGATGCTCGAAATCTTTCGAGTATCTTGTGATGGCTTCCAAAAACTTTTTCGGCTCAGCCAAAAAGTTTACAATACCCTTTTCCAGATCGTCAAAGGGGATCTTATCCAGAAGCAGTGTGTAATTTTCTGTTATAGCAATAAATTTTTCCCGGTAGTTTACATATTTTTCAATTAAATAATTGTTTGGGGTATAAGTTTTAATTCCATTATAAATCAGATTAAAGATGTCTACCTGAGGATTGGTAAAAGAAATATCATCAAAATCACTTCTAACTACCAGGAAATCTCCCTGACCTTTCGAAAAGAAGTAATAGAGCTTTTCATAAAACTGATCTTTTATCGCCTCTGCAATATCAGAAGGCTTCAATATATTTAAAGAAATAAGGGCTTCACCATGTCTTTTCCCGTCTTTAACCATAATATCAAGGGATTTAAGATAATCATCCTCTGAAAGTAGCCCTTTCTTGAGAAGAATTCTTCCAAGTGTGAACTGTATCTTATTAAACTTAACATTTACAGGCTGACCGTTAACAAAACTTATTACCGCCTTGTCGATAAGACTATCTAAGATAACCTTTCCTGTGAAACTATCTTCGTATAGTTCATAAAGAAGCGAGCCATAGGGTTTTGTATTCAGATCACCCTTAATAACATCCTTTTTAGAAATTCTGATCTCCTCATTTATCTCCTCTATATTCTTTAATACAAACTCGATATGATTGACTACGCAAAGAGGGTTAATATTTTTCAGACTGATATCATCGGGATAGTTTCTTGTTGTGAACTGTTTCTTTATCTCTTTTAACTGACTTATATCACCAATTAAAAGTATATAGGGACTGTTATATTTTTCTACACTTGTTCTTATTGCCTCTATTATCGCCAGAGAGCTTTTATACTCGCATTCCATAATCAGAGCCCTGCAGTTGTTACGTGAAAGCCCTGCGATAGAGAGCCTGTCTTCAAAAAAATTAAGCAAATTAATGTCTTTTCTTGAAAAGGATTCCTTTAAAGCATTATAAAAATTTAAGTCTTTCCCAACATATACAACAGACTTGCCATCCATTTTTAACCCCTTTTTAGCAGGCAGTTAGTCCCAAGTCTTCTATCATCTCTAAATCGGC
>JAOAGA010000019.1 GCA_026415985.1 Pseudomonadota bacterium
AGTATTGGCTTGTTGTCTTTGCTTTCTATTAGGATTGGAGAAAGAGTCTTGAAACAAACCTCTTCTTTCTCTATTTTTTTCTCATTTATTAGAAGGACTTTAATGGGTTTTAAAAAGTTATTATTTGATTTCATTATATCTAATAAACCATTGTATAGATTCATCACAAATTCATAATCACAAGAACTTATATACATAGTTATATAGTTTTTTTCTGGAAAGTAGAAAACGCTATCTTCTACTTCAAATCTTTCATCTATAATAAATTTCTCTTTTTTAATAACCTTATCATTTGGCATTAATACACTAAATGTAAAGGGTTTTACTATTTCCAAATTAAGACTTTTGTCTGGATACAAAGAGTTTTTGTAGGCCTCATCGGAACGTTTCAAACTTTCTTTTATAAGAGCCATAAATATATTTCTGTATAAAATATTTAATTTTTGACAAAGTAATAATACCTTCAATCTCATGATTTACCCTCACGGCTTTTCTATAAATATACCTAACATTTTTTTATTGTCAAGCTTCGTATGCAAAAAAAATACAGCTCGAATAGACCTATTGTTTTCGGTTTTTACTTCACTTTTATCATTTATTTTGTAATTGCTCAGGATAAGAATGGCAGGGTTAGGTATATTATTGTAATTGATTATATTATGTTTTATAATTGCAAAATGCTTCAGGTTAGAAATTTATCGGTTTTTCAGTCAGAAAAGGGAGAAATCAGGCGAGAGATTGTTCGATCTGTTAATATTAAAGTGGGAAAGGGAGAGATTGTTGCAATTGTTGGTGAGTCCGGTTCGGGAAAATCTTTAACCGCCTATTCTGTGATCAATCTTCTGCCTTCTGAAAATTTAAAGGTTAAGGGAGAGGTTATTTTTAATGATGAAAATATCCTTTCCTTTTCCGAAGACAAATTGCGTAATCTCAGAGGTAAAGAGATTTTTCTGATTCCTCAGGATCCTTTAACCGCATTAAATCCTGTAATCACGATAGAAGAACAGCTTTCTGAGATTTTTTATTACCATAGTAAGCTTAGCAAAAAAGAGGTTAAGGAGAGGGTCATTTCTTTGCTTAATCTGGTTGAGATAGATTATCCCGAAAGAAGGCTGAAAAGCTATCCACACCAACTTAGTGGTGGCCAAAGACAGAGGGTACTTATTGCTATGGCTATGGCGTTAAACCCAAAGCTGATAATTGCAGATGAACCGACAACTGCCCTTGACGTGAGCATACAAAAAGGCATTCTTGATACCTTTATCAGCCTGAGAGACAGGTATAATGTAAGCTTTATAATAATTACCCACGATTTTGGATTAGTCAGGTATATTTCCGATTATATATATGTTATGTACGGCGGAAAGGTTGTAGAGGAAGGCAAAAAAGAGCTATTACTAAACAGGCCGTTAAATCCCTATACTGTTGGCTTGATAAACTCTGTTCCTTCAATAAAGATTGAACCTAAAAGTAAGCTGAAGTCTATAGGTGGTTTTGCATCTATATCAGATTTTGCCTGCCCCTTTTATGAAAGATGCAAGGATAAAGAAGAAGTTTGCAAGAGCTTCGTTGAATATGTTGAAGTAGAAAAGGATCATAAAGTACTATGTATGAAATATCAGAAATAATAAGATGCGAGAATATCTCTAAAACCTTTATTGTTAAAAAGGGGTTCTTTGAAGAGCCTCTTAAGATACAGGCACTTAAAAATGTAAATCTTAATATAAACAGAGATGAGATAGTTGGACTTGTGGGAGAATCGGGCTCGGGAAAGTCAACCCTTGCAAAAATAATTCTTAAACTTTTAAAGCCAGACTCAGGAAGACTTTTTTTTCTTAATTCTGATATTACCAATGCATCGGAAAAGGATCTTTCTTCTTTCAGAAAAAATATTCAGGTAATTTTTCAGGACCCTATGGCTTCTCTTAATCCAAGAAGAAGGATCATAGACAGCGTTTCTGAGCCACTTTTTCTTCAGAAATCCCCTAAAGTATCTGAGGGGTTGGAGAGATGCGAGAGGATGCTTCTTAAAGTGGGGATTGAGAGTAAGGAGTTTTACAAGTTTCCTCATGAGCTTTCCGGTGGACAGAGACAGAGGGTAAATATAGCAAGGGCCCTTGTTACGGAGCCACTTTTTATCGTTGCAGATGAACCTGTTTCATCTCTTGATGTATCTATTCAGGCAGAAATAATTAATCTTTTAATAGATCTTAAAAGAGAGCTTTCCTTCTCTATGCTTTTTATCTCTCACGATCTGAGGGTTGTAAGACATCTGTCTGACAGGGTTTATGTGATATTTAAAGGTGAGATAGTTGAAGAAGGCTTACCGACAAATGTTTTCAGCTCTCCTGCGCATCCTTATACGAAATCATTGCTTGAGAACCTTTTTGAGGTATGATTTAAGCACAAATTCCTTTACAACCGGAGCTCACTAATATCCCAATCTGCTATGGCAGAAACGGTCGGTTCCGCAAAGATACCTCTTTTCATTAAGTTTATTCCCACCGCTCCTATCATACCTGCGTTATCGGTGCAATATTTCTTGCTTGGAATATATAATTTAAGATTATGCCTTAAACAGAGTTTCTGAAAGGTCTCTCTTAAAAGTCTGTTGGCAGAGACTCCGCCGGATATGACAATATTACCGACAGACCTGTTTAAGGCAGAAGAGATTGTTTTATCGGTAAGTATCTCAACAACGGTTCTCTGAAAACTACCTGCTATGTTTTTTTTGAGATCCTCTGAGAGGTCTTTGTGTTTTTTTACGATATTAAGAACGGCGGTTTTTAAACCGGAAAAGCTAAAATCTCTTTCTTTCTCAAGTGGTTTGGGTAAATCAATATCTCCTGATGTGTCACCAACAAATCTTTCTATTGCAACTCCGCCGGGATAGCCAAGGCCTAAAAGCTTTGCCACCTTGTCAAAGGATTCTCCTGCTGCATCGTCTCTTGTCTGACCAATGAGCTCATAATCTCTGAAACCTTTGACTAAATATATCCCTGTATGACCACCCGATGCCACAAGGGCAAGGTATGGATAATCCAAATCTTTATATTCAAGAAAGGGTGCAAAAAAATGCCCTTCTATATGATTTACCGCCAAAAGTGGTTTTTTAAGTGAAAAAGACAATCCCTTTGCAAAGGATATCCCTACAAGTAATGATCCAACAAGCCCCGGACCTATGGTAACAGCAATACCGTCAATATCTTTAACGGATATACCCGCCTCTTTCAGTGTCAGGTTAAATACCGGTGAGATGTTTTCCAAATGAGCCCTTGAAGCAACCTCCGGCACAACACCGCCAAAGATACCGTGAATATCGTTTTGTGATGAGACTACCGATGAGAGGACCTTATATCCCTCTGATACTACCGCAACAGAGGTATCATCGCAGGATGTTTCTATTGCCAAAATTATCATTATCTTGGATAGACATACCAGAGAATACCTCTGGAGGTGGCAAAGATTTTAATATAGACGGGGGTATTTCTATACATCGCTCTGACTACCATCTCACCTTTTTTATTGAGAACGTATATTATTGTCTCAGGATTTTCTTCTATAACAAACCTCTCGTATATCTTTGTCTCGTCCAGGGCTTCCTTGGTAACAGGAACATCGGGTGCTATAGAGCAGGATAAAAATAATAAAAGAAGCCCTAACAGACTAAACTTTGCAAGAGATCTCATTAATGGCCTTAACAACCGCATCTATATCTTCCTCAGTATTGAAATATCCTACACTTATTCTTACTGTCCCCTGCGGAAATGTGCCTATGAGTTTATGAACAAGGGGGGCACAATGCAAACCAACCCTAACATATATATCATAAATTTCATCTAAAATAAACCCTACTTCTGAACAATCTAAATTTTTTATATTAAAGGAGACCGGTGAACTAATTTTTTCAGGATTCTTGGGACCGTATAAAATAATTTTTTTATTATCGGACAATTTTTCAATAAGCATCTTGTTTAATCTGATCTCGTGGTCTCTGATATTTTTTAACCCGTTTCTCATAATGAACTCAACGCCCGCCTTAAGCCCCGCAATACCCGGTGTGTTCACTGTTCCCGATTCTAAACTTTCCGGCATATCAACAGGCTGTTCTATGCTTGAAGACTGTGTCCCCGTTCCGCCTTCTATAAGGGGTTTTAAGTTTATTCCTTCTTTTACATAGAGGATACCCGTTCCCTGAGGTCCGAGAAGTGATTTATGTCCCGCTGTGGCGAGCATATCTATGTTCATATCCATAACATCAATGGGGATAACACCCGCTGTTTGGGCAGAGTCTAATAACGTTAAGACATTATGCCTTTTACAGACAGAAAAAATCTCTTTAGCAGGGGATATGGTGCCAATTACGTTGGAAGAATGATTCAAAACCAGCAACCTGGTCTTTTTTGTTATAAGTTTCTCTATGCTATAAGGGTCAATAGTGCCGTCGGGGGCACAATCTATAAACTTTATCTCAACAGATCTCGATTTTTTCAGAGAAAAAAGCGGTCTTAAAACAGAGTTGTGTTCGAGGGGGGTTGTAATAACCTCATCACCTTCGTTAAGGATACCTTTTATTGCCATATTGAGTGCCGATGTGGCATTGGAAGTAAATACTATTCTACTGCTTCTTTCTGCGTTGAAAAAGGTTGCTATAAGCTCCCTTGCCTCAAAGATTATACGGGAAGCCCTGAGAGACGGTTTGTGCCCGCCCCTTCCCGGATTTGCACCTACTTCCTTCAATGTATGAATAACCGCATCATAGACCTCTGCAGGCTTTGGATGAGAGGTTGCGGAATTATCTAAATATATACCCATTTATTCCTCGCAAAGGGGGTCTTTATTATCTCCAAGAAAGATAGCGTTGCCGATGCAACCGAGTTTACATTCAACTCTTTTGTTACAATCGTTGCAACATTTCTTAAATATATCATTTACAATATTATAAGCCCTGTTCCATAAAAACTCAAAATCATATTCAAGAAGTGAACCAACCTGTTCAGGAATAGAAGAGCAGGGATATAAAATACCGTTTTCCACATGTCCTAAAAGCTTACCCGCCTGACATCCGCCAAACCTGTCAGCATCAGAGAGCCCGAAAAATTTTGCCAGAAAATAGTCGTGAATCTCTATTTGGGCCTTGCTTATCAAAGGTTTTATGTATTCAAGATTTTTGAGATCCTCTTTTCTGAGATATATCTGAGAAAGCTCATTTTTGTACCTGATAAGATTGGGGTTGGGAATCTTAATCTTTTTATTATTTTTTTCAGAATAAACAATTAACCTTTCAAAAATCTTAATGTTATCTCTCGTAAGTAAAAAGCTTATTGAAAAGTCTTTATCAGAGGCAAAATCAAGAAAGTCTTTTATCTCCTCTTCTTTGGAGTTAAAGGGAATATCAACTTCTGTATCGTTAAAAAAAGAAGTTAAATGAAAAAAATCTTTGAAGTCGCTGAAACTAATCAGTAATGTCTTTCTATAGGCCCTGAAGGTAAGACTTTTTCCATATTTTTGAAATAAAGACAAAACACCCCTCTCCATTTCAAGGGTAAGAGAAAAAAGATTTAAGTTCTCCAATGATTTAAGTATCTTTAGATAGTCCTGCTCGCTTCCCTGCCAGTTAAAAAAAGACACGCTTAACCTTAGGGGTAAACTTACCTTAAGTTCCATATAAATATAAATTCAAATCAAGTATTAGCAGGGATGAACGCTTGATATACCCTTTGCTTTTGGTCTTACATATTTCATCTGTTATCACCTCCTTCCTTCCAGCAGTGTGGATCTGGATTATTAAAATCTCCTGCCATAATAAACGCCCTTGCCTTGCAACCACCGAGGCAGTTTTCGTAAATACTGCAACTGGTGCATTTTCCCTGAGGAACAGGATTTCTCAAGGTGTTTAATACGGGGGATTCCTTCCATAATTTTATTATATCATCTTTTAAAATATTGCCAATCTTAACAGACATAAAACCACAGGGGGTAATATCTCCGTTAGAATGGATATTAAGAGACAGCTTACCGCAGGTGCTACCTCTTACAAGGGGTCTTTCATTATACTCAGGCAATAGATGCATTATAGGATCATCAAATGATATGGTAATGTGCGGGTTATTTTTTCTTACTTCCAGTGCCTTCTTATAAAACTCCTTCCATTCCTGCGGAGTAAGATCAAGCTTTTCCATGTTTTTATAACCCATACCTGAGCATTTATAATTGTGAAGATATAACTGTTTAACCTTATAATTTTCTACAATGGGAACAATCTCCTCAAAGTCATCTTTGTTAAGCTTACTTATTACCATAGATACAGTGGTTTTTACATTCTCCTCTGCCAAGTTTTCCAGGGCTGAAAGTGCTCTTTTAAAACTACCCTTTTTGTTTCGAAAACTATCATGGACTTCTTCCTTAGGACTATCAATGCTAATTCCCACTGATGTAAAACCTGCTTTCTTAATCTCCTTTGCCTTTTCTTTATCAAGAAGATAGCCATTGCTGTTCATAGAACAATGAAGCCCCTTTTGATTAGAAAATTTAACAAAATCAAAAAGCCATGAAACAAGAAGGGGTTCACCCCCGCCTATGTTCAAAAACGGGACTTTCCAATCGGACAATATCTGGGAGATTTTTTTAAAATCGTCAAAAGTAAGCTCCTCTGTTGGAGATATCTCCCTTGAGTAGCAATGATGGCATGTGAAATTACATCTATAGGAAAGAGAGATGTTTATAGTTAGTGGTGCATTAAGAAAAAAATTATTCATAGATAATAAACCCGGAATCTATAAGGTCTTTTAGGAAAATTTTTACATCTTCCAGAGCGGTTTCATAGGGCACATCAAAATCTTTGCTTATCTCTTCTGCCAGCTGAGAAATAGTCTTGGGTTCTTTAATCTTGTTCCAGATATGATAGCCCATAATGTTAAGCTGAGTCATCAACCCCGCCTTTATAAGGGTTAAAACTCCTAAATTTTCCGCTACTTCATAAATACCTTTGGATAATGCCTCCTCTGCCTGCCTGAGGTTTTCTTCTTCGACCCTCTCAAAGACATCATCAGAAATTTTAACTGTCATATTTTGCATAGTTGTAATTTTTGCAATTTTAATGCCAATCAGGAAAATTTTTCAGGTTATCTATCAAAATTATCTTAAACTTAAGAGAGTTATCCTTAAGACTATCAAAAACAGATGGAGTTTTTTGAAAAAAATTATTATATATCTTTATGTCATCCTCCTGAAAAAAACCTCCATATAAATCAAAATTGTTGTCTAAAAAGCTATTTCCTCTTATAACTGTTGATTTTACCCCTTCTCTGAGAAATATGGCTATATCGTTTTTGTAAAAGATGTTATCCTCTAAAAACGGCTCTGCCTTAATAAATCTTACCGCAATACTGTTTTTCGAAAAAATATTTCTTCTTATCTTAATATTTTCTCCGGTAAATCTTATCCCACCATAACCGTCTGAAAAAAAAGAGTTTTCTATTGTTCCCTTAGAGTGGTGAATGTGTAAATACCAGCTTCCATTTTTAAAAATTGAGTTTTTTATAACAAAATCAGAATCTTCTATGTGAATAAGGTTCTTGTCTTCAAGCTCAGAGAGATTTCCGTATCCTTCCACAATTACAGGGTCAGATGAAGCACCATCAAAGATTATAGAACAATTCTCAAAGACCAGACCGCTTTCAAGGCTATTGTTTACTCTTATTCTTGTTGAAGGTGCTATAGTAATTTTCTTGTTTTTATATACCATTTGTTCAGAAACATCTATCACACCTGTCAACAGGATATCCTCTGCCCGCAGATTCCCGAAAATAAGAATTAAAAGAGTGGCTATAAGACTAATTTTTTTCATTTTTTAAGATTAGGTTATAACTCAAAAAGGAAAAGATAAGTATCCCTGAAAAAACACCTATCTTACCCATTAGGGTAGGGCCTGAAGAATCGGAGAGTATCTTAAAGTTTTGGACAAAGGCTCCTCCTATCAGCATACCTAAGAAACATACAAAGGCGTTAACATCACCTTCCCCCATCTTTACAAGCTGACGAAAGGGACACCCATCTATAATTACAGCAATGTAGCCTACCAAAGTCATAGAGATAAAAGACCAAAGATACTCTGTATGACTTCCCGGCTGACCTATGACACCAAATTTCAGTCTTTCGAATATTGCGTTTACGATCAACGCAGATAAAACCAAAGCCAGCAATGCCATAAAACCTGTTGTCTTTCTGAGAATGATACTATTTCTTATGGAACCGGTAACACAAAACCTTGAATATTGAGAGAAGATACCTATTATCAGTCCCACAGAGATTGCGTAGATAACAGGACTTTTTTCTGCCCCTGCACCACTGACACTCTCGGCGAAGAGTTCTCCTTTTAAGAAATAGAGAGAAATAAGAAAAATTACTGAGAGAGGAATTATTATTGATGATCTGTCATTCCTTTTTATGACCGTTTTAAACAATGAGGTATCAATGTCTTCCCTGAGCAATCTGACCGCTAACCAAACCCCGAAGATTGTTCCGATTATTCCTGCCAAACTATTTAAATCCCCGCCCGCCAGTTTAAGAAGCATCTTTATGGGACACCCGATAAAAACCGCACTGCCTATTATCATAAAAATTCCGCCGAGAAAGGAATGAATGATTGATGCAGAGTATCTCGTGATAAACTCTCTTCTTACCACAGCGGAGACAAAGCTTCCTATAACTATAAATATCATCTCAGGCCTTATATACTGCATTAGCATGTTATTGTGAAGCCTCAGGGCACCGGAAAAGTTCTCCATAAAACAGGATATACAAATACCGGTATTTATCGGATTGCCCCAGACAGAAAGAAGGGCACCGAAAAGACCTATCAAAAGAGCGGTAAAGATAAAAATCAGATTTTCTTTCATCCACAGCCACCTTTAAGTTTGCTGTCTATTAAATGACGGTAATTTTTAAACTCTTCCCTGCCTGTTATCTTTTCTGAGATTTTGTTGAGTATTCTTCTTACATTATCAGGATAATAACCATCATAAAGGACCTGCTCTTCTCTTATGGCACCGGCAATCAGCTCAAGGCCCTCCTTTTCCTTACCCGTCTCAAAATAGATCAGACCCAAATAAAATTTGGCAAAGACATTATTTGACAATCTTTCATCTTTAAGAAAAATTATTGCCTCTTCCGTTTTGTCCTCTTTTAACAAATCTATCGCCCTTTCAACCTCTCTCCTCTTCATTTCCAAACTCAGATAAATTGTCTCCTTGGGATTTGATTTTGGTATGCTAAGAAAGTGTAGATCTCTGATCAGAAAAGCAAGATAAGCCAAAGATAAAAAAAGTACTGATAAGGTTATTAATCTAATCTTCATTTAATATCTCTGATAGGGGGGAAAATTTATCCTTTTAAGTATCTCTCTAAGACCGTCATAATCTTTATCTGCCAGCTCCTCAAAGCCTTCAATCTTTGATGCCCTGAAAATATTTATCCTTTCACCATTAATCTCGACGGTTGTGTTTTTGTCTATTTTCAAGAGTGCCTTCTTAACCTTTTCAACGACATCATCAGGTAGCCCCTTCCTGTAACCGAAGGTGCAATAGGGATGGATATCCGTTTTTGCTATTATCTTAAAGTCTTCATCAAGCTTGATCTTTCCTTCCTTTTGCATCTCTTCCAGATCAAGCAGTGGCGCGGTTCCCGCATCATAGGCACCAAACCAGACACCGTATATTATCTTTTCATGCTGAAATGAATGAGAGGGCTGATAGAGAATCTTAAGATCTTTATAGGGATCTATGCCTCCCCTTATCATCATATCAAACTGAGTAACATAACCAAAGGGAGCAAAGGTGGGACCGAATATCATCTTTTTACCCTTTAGGTCTTTGATTGAGTTTATATTGCTATCCTTTCTTACGATTATTGTCCCCATCGTTTTTGACCCGTATATGCCATTTTTTTCTGAGACCAGGAGATTAACCCCGTATTCTTTGTTTAGGATTATATACAGGATTGAGTTTGTGTGGGTAAAATCATACTGTTCTTTCTTAAATCTTTCTTCAAAATCAACTGTATCAATAGCGGAAAGGACAAAGTTATATCCTGTCTCCTTCTTAAGGTATTCCATTAACGGTTGAAACCTCTCCTTTGTCTCTTTCTCACTATTACAAATCATAAAGCCTATCTTATAGGTCCTTCCGCCTCCGCTTACACTTCCCTTACAGGCAGATGTAACTATCAAGAATAATAGAAACAATGCCAATCTTTTCATTAAACCGCCTACCTCATAAAAATTATCAATCTGTTAAAAAACTGTCAACAAGGGATAGGATGAATATTTTCTGCGACGCTAAATTCAGACCTATCACCTATTCTTTATACAATCTGAGCCCGTAAGCTCCTTCAAAGCCTTTAATGTCAGAATTACCCTTTAAATAAATATCAAATCTGCCGTTTTTCGTGAAAGTAATATTTTCGCCGGTCAGAATGGAGCTATCAAGAGATATGCCGTCAAGAAGATTATTTGATATTTCACCGGAGTTTATTTCTACATCTGAGCTTTCAAAAGAAAGTCCCCTTAAAAGGGCACCTTTGGAAAAAATCCTGTCAGCCCTTATTTCTGAATTTTTTCCATAAAAATTCTGCATGCTATCAAATATGGAAAGATTTGAAATTTCAGCCTTTGAAAACCTGACCTTAATCCCAAAAAGAGAGTTATTATTGATCTCAATATTCTTTAAAATTACATCGCTATACAAAAAGTTTATACCGCCTATATTGTTGTAAAGAGAAGTGCTTACAACCTCTGCCTTTGAGTTTCTGAACTGTAGGGCGGTATTGTTATTGTAAAAACTGCAGTTTTGAATACTAATTTTTCCCTCCTGACTTTGAAAACCACGCATGTTATTCCTGAAGATTGTATTAAGTATCTTCAGATTGGAAAAATGGGAATGAAGCGCCATGTAGGCATCTTCAAAAACTGCGTAATTAAGGACTGACTCACTGTCAACACTCATAATACTAAAGCCAAGCCAGCTCCCCTTTTCTTTTCTGTCAGACTCAAAAACAACAGGTTTATCCTTACTTCCTAAAACTGTAACCCTGCCCTGACTTAAAATCTCACTCTCTCCGATGCCATCCCTGTCATCATCCAGAAATATAAAGATAACCCTTGTGCCGGGATTAATCAGAAGTGAGGCATTTTCGTTAACGGTAATCCTGCCCTCTATATATATCGTTCCTGAGAAGGTGTTATCTCCTTCTAAGGTAAGCTCTTTTAGCCTCACATCCCTGAAATCTTCCGCAAAAAGGCTTTTATTACTGGTTAGTAAAATCAGCAAAAATAATATTATCTTTTTTATTTTCATAAGATTTAATCTTAATAAGATTGAAATCAATACATTGATTAGACATAACAATACCATAGAGATTGTCTCTTACAACAAGGTTTTCAATATTATGAGGGCATCTTCTCAATAAAACTCCTTCATCATTTTTTTCTACAATTACGTTTGAAAAATTGGTTCTTTCTGAGTTATTTATAATGGCGTTCTCGTTTTTTGAAAAGTAAGCATCTGATATTTCCGCCGATCCTCCATTTCCAAGAACTGAGATGCCAATCTTATTCCCTACAAATTTAGAATCTTTCAGATACACGTTACCATTAATCAGGTTAATTGCATTATAGGCGTTATTAATCTCCATATTTTCTGCCTTTAGCACACCTTTATTTACAATAATACCACCCCAGTTAATACCTGTCTTATCTAAGGAAGTAAAAATGACAGGTTTTTCCTTTGTCCCCTTTACAGTTAACCTGCCTTCTACAACTATCTCTGTCTCAGGCATGAGAAAAACCGGTTCAGTCCTTGATATATCTGATTTTTCAACGAGAATCGCTGACCCTTCTTCTATCTCAACATGAGAGCCGCTGGCAATTAATAAATCTTTTTCTATTTTCACCTTTCCATTAAGTTTGATATCTTTTGCTATAATACCACCTATAACAGTAATATCAGATGGTTGACTATTTTTTTTTTCTTCAATGGTTGCGGTACAGGAAGAAAGGATGAGGGATATAAACAATAAAAAGACTACCATAAGCCTTTCTCCATGAGATATTCCTTAATTGTTCTTTTTATCTTACCCTTTTTTTCTACAAGGACATTTAAATCATCCAAATCCTTTTTGCTCAGCCCCTTTGACAGGTTAGTTATTGCCTCTAAGAGACTATTAAACCTCAGATCTTCTTCAATCTTTTTTCTATAGAAAAGGGTTATTTTTTTATCCTTTGTCAGATTAAGCCCTTTTGTCTTATCGGAACCGTAGGAAAAGGCTAAAATATCAATCTGCTCTTTCTCAAGAAGCCTCGGGATAATCTCTGAATCAACCTCTTTTAACACAACATTAATACCGGTCTTTTCTTTTATATAAACATCAAGGATGCTGGCAATGATGTAAGATTCGATGTTTTTTCTTTCATAACCGACAAACAGCTCCGGACCAAAACAGGCCAGGGAATTTTTGGTCAGAAAAATAAAAATAAACAGAAAAATTAATCTTCTCATATAAATACAAAAAGCCATTTTATGATGATATATTCAATAAAGAAAAAGATAAAGGTAAAAAGAAGCCCCAAGGGGATTGTGACAGGTAACTTTTCTTTAAAAATTTTTACCATACCTGCTGAATAAAAGAAGACAGGCAGGATAAAAAGGATTATCCTGAAATATTCTATCGGTATGATATCTCCGGGAATATCAAAATTATAGGCTAATCTGAGAGTTACCACATCTTTTCCTGAGGGATCAAGAACTGCATAGGGCAGAAACTTAATGCGGGAGTTAATTTTAACGAGAGCAAGTATCATATGCACCGATAAGGTTGAGAAGATAAAGTAGGAGATATACTTACCAAATGATTGCCTGTCAAAAATTTTTATTAAAAATGCCGATAAGATAAAAAACGCCAAGGGATATATAAAAACACCAAAAAATGTTGTCAAAGGCAGAATTAACTTATGAGAAAGGCTTAAAATCTCCGTTATCTTATAAGGTATATAGACAAAAATCTCCCTCACATCTCTTACAACTCTTATAAAAGCCATAAAGGTAAGGCCCGTAAGCACTGAAAAAATAAAAAAATCGGCTCTGTTAAAATCAGGCAGAGATACGCCTTTTAAGGGGTTAGTTAAAGATAGCTTCAAGCCTTTGCTATCCTTAAAACATCTCAGACAAAGGTGACAATCCTCTTTTTTTATATCACAGGGGTTAAGAAGAACAGGACATTGATTTTTTACATTGCAATCACCTTCTGAACTCAATTTAACAGAGGAAAAGAGTCCGTAAAATTTCAGGAAGGCACTGGCAGGGCAAAGCAACAGACAAAAACTGTTTCCGTTAAAGATTAGCCCCATCACTGCGGATAACGAAAAGGCGCAGATTATCAGTATTGTTGTCAGATGAGGATGTCTTGAAATATTGAACGTTATAACCAATAAAAAGACCAGTAGCAGAGTAAAGGCCTGAAGTATGGAAAATTTGAGGTTTATCTTTTTATTAAGACCAATTTTTGACATAAGGTAGTTTATCTCACCGACGGGACATAGGGCACAAAAAAACCTCCCCAGAGGTATCAGCAGAACAGAGCCCATAAGAAAGATTACCCAAAAGGAGAAATTGGTCAGATTTGAATACATAAAAAGGGCATAAGCACCCTCTCCCGAATAGATTCCCCAACCATTAAAAACAAGAAAGAGAGAGAACAAAATCAGTAATTTTCTAATGATAGAGACTATATGGTAAAGCTGGTTTACCTTTTTCATCGATGTAATAGGTCCTTTCTCCGGTTAAAACCTCTAAAGACCTCGCTGACCACTCCCTAACAACTACTTCTTTATCAGAAAGTAACTTTCTCAGGTAGGGGATAGCAGAAGGCTGATTTAAATCACCAAGAGCCTGACAGGCTTTAACACGGGCTAAATAATCAGGATTTTTAAGTTCAGATAAAAGGTATGGCAATGATTTCTCCGTTCCGACCTTTCCCAGAGCCCATATAACATCATACTTATTTTCTGAGTTAATCTGCGAAATCAGCAGATCCTCTGCGGATCTGTCTCTTATCTCGCCCATTGCCCTGATAAGATAACCCTGAACTTCCTTTTTTAAGCTGTTAAATCTCTCAAAAATTACCGGAAGTGCCTTTGGCCCTAATTTTATAATAGCCCTCGAAGCATACTTCTGAACATCAACCCTTTCATCTTCCAGACCTTCTATTAATGTTGATATACTTGATATATCTCCGATCTCACCAAGGGCGAAATAAACTACATATCTTCTCGGATAGCTCTTATCTCTTGCCATATCTATTAAAACCGGAACTGCTGATTTAATTTTTAACTTACCCGCGAGGGCTATCAGAAACTCTTTTGTCACAACATCCTTCTCTGACTTGAGTTTATTTAAAATAAGTCCCGAAAGAAACTCCCTTTTGCCCTCCGGAACCATAATTAATCCACCATAGGCTTTTACCTTTATATCTTCTTCGTAATGCTCAAGAAGTTTTAAAAGACTTTTTATGGCAGATTCATCTCCTTTTTTTGCACCATCGGTATATACATCTATCTTTGATATTTTTGGAGAACAGGATAAAGCAACCAGCAAAATTAATATAAAAGACTTTTTTAAGATACCCATCATCACCATACCTTGTGAACAGTAATATCAATATTTTTTAGTATTTCGTTATCCCTTACCACAACACCGGAGGGCTCAATGGTGCCTTTATCATATCTTCCGTATAAATCCCCCACTTTAGGCGGTCCTCCAAACTTATCTCTCGCAGCAAGATAATACGTCCCACCTTTAGGAAGATAGACAATATACTTACCGTCAGGCCCCGTGGGACTTGATACAAACTTTGGTCTTTCCGACATCTGAATGTGATCGTAGATATGAACCCTTGCGTTTGCAACCGGTTTACCATCGGCATCAAGAATACGCCCCTCTATCCCGGTCTTTTTTGATAAATCAGGAGAAGTTATGGCGATATCTTTAGTCTCACCTATCTTCTGAAAGACCTTAATATTTTTTTCCAAAACCTTTCCATCCTCCGGCACGGTTACCGGCCCTATTACCTCACTCTTTAAATCACCTACCTCAACAGGTCCTGCAACCTCTCCTGTTTTTCTCATCCTCGCTACAAGCAAATATTTACCCGGTGGCAACGATATGGAGAAGTTACCTTCCTCATCTGTCAGGGTATCTGCAAAGGCTGGCCCCTTTAAGTCCATTCCCTCTTTATATACATAGACATAAATTTTCTCCACAGGCTTATAAACAATACCTTTAATGCCTCCCTTATCTTTCTTCTTCTCACAGGCTGAGAGAAATGTTAATAAGATAAAAAAAACAGCTAATAAAAAAAGATTTTTCTTCATAAACTCCCCGCAAAGTTTGAATAAAAAGTTTTACTTTCTTGTAACCCTTACCTCTCACCGTTTAACAAACAATTATCTTTATCTAATCTTATTCAAAGACCGCACTAAATGTTTCTGTCATACTATGATTTACATTGGTTCCGTCAAAAAGGGCAATTGCCATATATATTTTAGCACCTTTTTTAATTTCCTTTAATCCTAAAAAATCAAGGGGGATAGATATTTCTGAAGACCATTGATTGAGCTTATAGTAAATCTTGCTGTCCAAATAAACATTGTCATTACTTAAAATAAACAGATTTTCATCTTTAAAAACAGGACTATCTTCCTTTCCCAATATCTGATAGAGGTAAAAAGAAGAAACCCTGCCTTCGGCCCTTTTTGAGTTAAAAACAAAGAACTCACCACCCTTTGGGTTTCTCTTACCATCCTTCCCTAAAATGCCCGCTACCGCCCTGCCCATGCTTTTGGCTGAACGCAATAAAGTTATTGGATTTTCTTCCTTCTCATTGAACATTCTGTAATCTGAGACGAACTTCCCTCTATCAATCTCCCAGTTAGTCATATGGCAGGTAAGGGCACAGTTAAAGTCAGGAGATTTAGAAAAAATGATTGATATACCGTCATCTTTACCTTCAGTTAAGTTACCATTTTTCCAGCGGGAAATTCTGCTATCCTTAGTCAAATCACTCCAGCTGACTTTAAGATATATATTCTTGTCATCATAACTGGCAGACAGAAACCCCCTTAATGGCGGAACAACTTCACCTCCATGGTGGCAGGATTTTGATGATACAGGTATTGCCTCTTCCCCCCAGTCAATAAGGCTTAAATGTCTTTCGCCACCCTTTGCGATAAACTGATAGAAATCAGAGTTTTTAGCACTTACCTTTACAACAGGAAGATAATCTTTGCTAACCGCTTTCTCTTTTGCACAGGAAAAGATAAAAAGAGCCAAAAGAATTAATAGATATTTTTTCACGCTTAAAGTAAAAAGCAAAATAAATGCCAGAATCAAACATAGACCATGAACAAACTGGTCGGCTATTTATATTTTTCCTTAGGAAATATTCAGTTTACTCAATATAATTATTTGTTAATAAACAAATCAGGAGAGAAAAAATGAGAGGACCTCTCAGCTTGGGCAAGTTTAAGTTATACTGGCTAAAGGGTGGTGCATTTGAGCTTGACGGTGGTGCAATGTTTGGCGTTGTGCCAAAGGCACTCTGGTCAAAGAAATATCCCGTTACAGAAGATAACTATATACCGATGGTAACCTGGCCTATTTTAATAAAGACACCTGAAACATTAATACTTCTTGAAACAGGGCTCGGAAACAAGCTTACAGAAAAACAAAAACAGATCTACAGAGTTAAAGAAGAATGGAATATCCCCAGTGAGCTTAATAAACTTGGATTTTCAAGAAATGACATAGAATATGTGATCCTAACACATTTTGATTTTGACCACTCCGGTGGTGCAATAATGAGAGATGAAGAAGGTCATTTAGAGATAACCTTTCCTTTGGCAAAATACGTCATCCAGACCAGAGAATGGCATGACGTCTTAAATCCCAATAGGCGCTCAATTAATACTTACTGGGCTGTCAACAATGAAAAATTAAGAGACAGTAAAAATCTTATGCTTATAGAAGGTGAAAAAGAAATTATACCTGGTATCAAAGCAGTTTTTTCGGGAGGACATAATGGAGGCCATCAAATTGTAATTATTGAGTCAGAAAGCGAGATGGCAATTCATCTTGGCGATTTAATGCCAATGCATTCCCATTATAACCCTCTATGGGTTATGGCCTATGATAACTTCCCTATGGAATCAATAAAACAGAAGGAAAAATGGGAAGATTTTGCCCAAAAACACAACGCCTGGTTAACATTCTATCACGACCCCTTTGTTTTGGCTGGCAAGTTTAACGAAAAAGGGGAATTACTTGAAAAGTTCTATTAAAATTTAATTTTAATTTTCTGAAAAATCTCTTATAATAGTCAGATTACAGCGAGGATGGCGGAACTGGCAGACGCGCTGGGCTTAGAACCCAGTGGGTAACACCGTAGGGGTTCGACTCCCCTTCCTCGCATTAATTATTGTATTAAAAAAGAAGTGAGGGTCATTTAATTTTTGATTATTTGCATATAACTCTTTCCGAATAATGTCTCAATGATAAATCAAGAGTTAATATTTACAAAAATGAGGAGGAAAAAGTGAACGTAGAGATAACAGATTTAAGCCCAGTGAAAAAGAAGGTAGTGGTTAAATTCAACAAGGAAGAAGTAGCACCGGAAATAAAAAAAGAGCTTATTAATATCGGGAAAACCGCTAAAATAAAAGGTTTCAGGCAGGGAAAGGCCCCCTTCCATCTGATAGAAAAAATTTATACTCCCGAGGCGCAGTCAAAATATTCCGAAAGAATAATAAGAGACTCTCTATTTAAGATAGTGGAAGAAAAAAATATTGAACTTGCAGTCAGACCAATAATAGAAAGGGAAGAGTTTCAAGAAGATGGTTTTGTTTACGAAGCAGTGGTTGAGACACACCCTGACGTTCAGTTAAAAAACTATAAGGGCTTAGAGTTTAAAAAAGACAAGATAACCGCATCAGAAGAAGAAATCCTGACAAAAATTGAAGAAATAAGAAATAAACATATAAGCTTTGAAGATTTACCTGAAGATGAAACCGCAAAGGACGACACAGTTGTTAACTTCGACATTTTAAAATATGTAATGGAAGGCAAAGATTTAGGGACAGCGGTTAATCAACAAATTGATCTGTCTAAGGATACAATACTCACCGAGATAAAATCCGCCATATTGGGATTAAAAAAGGAGGAAGAAAAGGAGTTTTCCTTTGTCTATCCCGAAGATATTGAAGATGAAAATCTGAGAGGCAAGTCCGTCGATTTAAAAATAAAGGTAACGGGTTTAAAAAAGAAGGTCTATCCTAACGATGAAGATTTAGCGGTAAAATTAGGTAAGGAAAATTTCAGTTCCTTAAAAGAAGAGGTTTCAGAAAAAATACTTGAAGACAAGAAAAAAGCAGACGAAGAGAAATTTAAAAAGTTAGTCTATTCAAAGATTTTCGAGGAAAATCCCTTTGAAATACCTGAGGGACTTAAAAAAGAAGTCGCCCTCGATATGTTGCAAAACTTCATTAAAAACTTAGAACAGGCGGGTCTTGATATAAAAAATATGAACCTTGAGTGGGATAAGATTTACGAAAATTACATTACACAGGCCGAAGATTTTTTAAAAAGACAGTATATAATAAAGGCGTTAAAAAAGCAGGAAAACATTGATATTACCGATGAAGAGCTAAACAAAATTGCCGAAGAAAAGGCAGAAAAATCCTATAATAAAGAAAAGATGCTTCAGTATTTTCAAACACCTGAGGGGAGAAAAAGCTTATATCTTTCTGAGCTTGAAAACAAGATTTATAATTATATACTGGAAAATAACAAGATTGTGGAGGAATAAATGCCCTATGCTCCTATTGTCATAGAACAAACAGCCCGTGGCGAAAGAGCCTATGATATATACTCTCGCCTGCTAAAAGACAGAATTATTTTCTTAGGCACCGCCATAGATGATGAAGTGGCAAACTTAGTTATAGCTCAGATGTTGTTTTTGGAATCGGAAGATCCTGAAAATGATATATATCTCTACATTAACTCGCCCGGCGGATATGTAACCGCAGGACTTGCCATATATGACACGATGCAGTATATCAAACCAAAGATATCGACCATATGTGTCGGTCAGGCTGCAAGTATGGCTGCGGTATTGCTTGCTGGCGGAGAAAAAGGCAAGAGATTTGCCCTCCCCCATTCACGGATACTTATACATCAGCCGTTAGGTGGAGCACAGGGGCAGGCAAGTGATATAGCTATTCAGGCAAAAGAGATATTGAGGCTTAAAGATATTTTACATCAGATACTTGTTAAACATACGGAACAACCTTTGGAAAGAATCCAGATTGATTCCGACAGAGATTTTTATATGAATGCAAAACAGGCTAAAGATTATGGTATAATAGATGAAGTGATAGCTGAGCGTAAATGAGCATGATATAGGACTTAATTTAAATTTTTTAAGGAGTGTTATTAGTGAACAGAGAAGAAATAAGATGTTCCTTTTGTGGGAAAAAACAATCAGAAGTTAAGCAACTTATCGCAGGTCCAAACATTTTTATCTGCAACGAGTGCATAGATTTATGCAATCAGATAATAAAAGAACAGGATGAAAAGGAAAGGTTCAGTATAAAAGAAGACCTTTCTGTTCCCAAACCATCGGATATTAAAAAAACTCTTGATGACTATATAGTTGGTCAGGAACGGGCAAAAAAGGTATTATCTGTTGCAGTCAGCAATCATTACAAAAGAATACTCTCAAAGGCATCGGGCAAGAAATTAGATGTGGAGTTACAGAAAAGCAATATACTTCTTATCGGCCCCACCGGAACAGGAAAAACCCTTATAGCCCAGACCCTGGCAAAAATACTTAATGTTCCATTCGTAATAGCAGACGCTACGACATTAACAGAAGCAGGGTATGTCGGTGAGGATGTAGAAAACATTATATTATACTTACTTCAGGCAGCAGATTTTGATGTGGCCCGTGCCCAAAAAGGTATAATTTATATTGATGAGATTGATAAGATTGCCAGAAAGGGAGAAAATCCTTCTATTACAAGAGATGTATCAGGTGAAGGGGTTCAGCAGGCCCTTTTAAAGATCCTGGAAGGAACTATTGCAAATGTTCCTCCAAAGGGCGGGAGAAAGCATCCCCAACAGGAATATATAAAGGTTGATACTACAGATATACTCTTTATATGTGGTGGTGCCTTTGTGGGACTTGAAAAGATTATTGAAAAGAGAATCGGTTCAAAATCATTAGGATTTACAGCAGATATAAAGTCAAAAAATGAGAGACCAATCGGCAAGATACTTGAAGAAGTTCAGCCTCAGGACTTACTTAAATTTGGTTTAATACCAGAGTTTGTAGGAAGAATACCAGTAGTTGCAACCTTTGAAGAGCTAAACGAAGAGGCGATGATAAAGATTCTTACGGAACCAAGAAACTCAATTATTAAGCAATACAAGACTCTTTTTGAATTAGAAGGCGTAAACCTAAAGTTTACCGATGGCGCCTTAAGGGCAATCGCAAAAGAGGCCATTAAGAGAGGAACAGGAGCAAGAGGGCTAAGAGCAATTATGGAAAATGCCATGCTTGATATAATGTATGAGATCCCGGGTCAGAAAAATATCAAGGAATGCATAATAAGCGAAGAGGTAATCACTAAAAACGAACAACCTATTATACTTTATGAAGAAACTCTTGAAAGTGCTTAAATAATTGATATTATTCAATTTTTATCTGAAAGATTAAAAACCTCCTTTCAAAGCATTGAAAAAATTGAAAAAAAAATTAAAAAAAGCTTGACAATATTGCAGAGCCTTGATATATATAGACTAACTTTACAAAAAGGAGGGTAAACAATGACAAAAGCAGAATTAGTAGCAGCAATCGCAAGTAAAGCAGACATCTCCAAGGCAAACGCAGAGAAGGCTCTTAATGGTTTCATCGCAGCGGTTACCGAAGCCCTTAAGAAAGGTGATAAGGTATCACTCGTTGGCTTTGGTACTTTCGAAGTAGTCAAAAGAGCAGCAAGAAAAGGCAGAAACCCAAGAACAGGTCAGGAGATCAAGATTAAAGCTTCCAAAGCTCCAAAATTCAGAGCTGGTAAAGCCCTTAAAAAAGCTGTTTAATTAACAATCTGTCTTGACAAAATTAAAAAAAGAGGGGATAATAATCCTCTCTTTTTTTGTTATCAGGGTGGTTAGCTCAGCGGGAGAGCATCGGCCTTACAAGCCGGGGGTCATAGGTTCAAATCCTATACCACCCATTTTAGTTTATC